>JAAXQB010000093.1 GCA_012329085.1 Methanosarcinales archaeon
TAAAAAAATATAATAAAATCAATTGTAGTAGATGGGATTTTATGAAAAAATGTATTACGAAAGTTATATATAGTATTAATTCTATAATTATAGTTTGAGTGGACTAAACAATTGAAATATACCAAATAATACAAGTATATTTTATGTATGGAACACTCAATGCTTGAAGTAAGATAAACTTAAAATAAGTAATATTGAATTTATTAATTACATATATTGATAATATACAGAGCAAACAATCCATCGCAATCCAATACACGATTTACTATATAGATTATCACTCTTATATTTATATTATGCGTGTAATAGTATTTATATTTATTGCAAGGTTTTAAAATTTAGTTTAGTTAATATAATCTAATATTTATGTAAATGAAATATTAAATTGCAGATTAAACTTAAATAAAGTCGTGCTTACAAATAAAATCACAAGAAATTAAACATTTCCCTATATCTGATTGTGGCACAGTTCCATAATTCAGTTATATACAGATAAAAAACAAATTGGAAAATTGGACGCAGATAAACGCAGATTGTTAGGATTTTAAAAGTACATTAACACTCATTCTTTACGAGAATGAGCTTTTGAAAGAGAATGGACGAAATAAAGAATTGACGAAATAAGATGCCACGACTTATATAATAAGAAAAACTTTCTTTGGCGTTTATCTGCGTAAATCTGCGCCCTAAATTAATTAGAAGTTATACTTTATATACTAACGCTCGTTCGTTCCGAACGAGCTATAAAAAAAATATAAAATCACTATATTTTGGAATTGTGCCATCTGATTGTATAAATTGCATATAAAACTAAAATAAAATATAGGAACAAAATAATATATGAACCCAAAAGCAATATATAATAAAATCGTAAAAGATACACGCGCAGTATCACCAGTAGTAGCATCACTTATCCTTGTCGTTGTAGCAGTTGTAGGGGCGGCTACAATTGGTGTAATGATGGGAGTTGTTGGAGAGGATGTAGGAGAACAAGCAGATGCAGAACAAGTAGGAGACGCATCAAAAGCTATGATTGAACTTGCATCAAGTGGAGGTGGATTAAATGACCTTAGATTTGTTATGAAGGATTTCAAAGACGAAAATCCAGGAGTTGGAATACTTAAACATGAAATTGAAAGTGAGCAAGCATATATTGCCATGTCAATGGGAATTGCAGATATAAGTGTTGCAGGCAGAACAGGAAGAGCAAGAATAGTAGGGCCTATCCTTAATAATACTGATAATGCACAATTCAATGCATCAGCAATCGCTTTAGGACATACGAATTTTTCTACATTATTGGAAAATGTGACTCGTGAAGGAAGGGGGAGAATCGGAACATATAGAAGAGATGCTGGAATAGACATAACAACCATTCTAAATAATGATAACCATCCACAATTCCAAGCTGCTTGGGATGCACATCTTACTGAATTGGGAGTACAAGAAGTTCATACTAATGTAAAAAACAGAAGAGGGGAAATAAGAGAAATGTTTTTCATCACACTTGGTAATCCATCTCCAATAGAACAATCATTCATTGATTATGTACGACTTAAAGGATTTTCAGCATAAAACAACAATTTAAAAGATTGAATCTTTAAAAGGATTCAAGTATTTAAATGAATTAATTTTGCATCAAGATTACCTAATGGGTACACATCTGATATTGCAATAGAATATAATTTTAATTATTATTTTCATACCCTCTATTGCAATTATGTGTGATGCAAATAAACAACAAATGATGGAAACATTTTAAATATGATGCCGTATAACTTAATTATACTAAATATACTAAAATAATTAACAAAACAAAGGATTGATAAAATGAATAATACTAGAAAATTACTAATTACAACAACAATAAGCATAGCATTAATAACTATAATATCTGTCGCAGCTGCATGCGGTACAGGGGGCTGTGGTGGCGGAGGAGGTGGGGGCGGCTTTTCTACAGTAGGAGTAGCCATAACATTTATAGGGGGATTGATTGGTGGCGTTCTTGGAGTGTTGATAGCAGATAAAATGAATAAATAATAACCATTAAAGAAATTAAAACTTTCTTTCTGCATACAATTTTAAAAGTATATCGTTTTTTTAATTTATTTAATTATTATATTTTGTTATATCAAAAAATTAAATTTTTTATTATTGTATGCAACTTGTAAAATTATATACTAAATACGCATATTATTTTGATATACTATTTAAAGAAACTTTTTAATTTCTTGTCCACTGATTGCACAGATGAAAAAAAATCTGTGTTAATCTATATTTTAAAAAATACATTTTTTACAAATTACACAAATAAAGAAATTGGAAATTTATCTTAGTATAATAATAAAATCTTAATCTCTGACGAGAAAAATTTTTACAAATTATATACTAACGCTCAGAATGTTTCGAACAATCTATAAAAATTTAATTTAACTTTTTATTGCAAAACAAATCAATCATATGGGACAACATAACTTTAAATTGTTCAAAAATAAAAAGTAATATTGAATATTTAAATGGATAATCAATCTTACAGCAATAAAATACATGTGCATTATATTTAAAATTGAAATACCGAAATTTTAATTTTATATTTAAGCAATTACAAATACACAGATACCCATAGATTTATTTTTTCTATCTGCATTAATTTTTACGATTTGTATTAATTTACATTAATCTGCGCCCATAATTTATTTATTTTTGTTACATAATACAATATCAATCAATTATAAAATTATAAATAATTTGAAATAGTTATATCTGAATATTCACTTTAAATTAGAGGATAAATATGTTAAATGTGAATATGCTAAATTATATTCAATTGAAATAATTTAATATTTAATGGCAATTGGTGTGGTTTTTATATAGGCAGCATATTTAAATAATTGATTTATACAATTTAAATATATATTTCATGTCATATATATTATAACTTTTTGCTTTACATTAATTATATATTACTTAATCATCTATCTAATTGATATGCCCTAGATATTTACGCCATAGAACTATATCTTTTTTTCTTGTTTATATTATTATTAATTCTTCACTTATAATTAAACACATATTTAAAGAAAGATACTTTAATGCAAGGATGGAAGCTGTTGATTTTTTGTATATGAATGCAGATATTGTGAAATTAAAAAAACAATCTGTTTTAAATTTGACAGTTGTATTTGCATAAATTGCGATAAAAATCACATAGATGAATGAGTAAAATCCATCGCACATTTAAAAAAAAATGTGCTATAAAATATTAACATCTTTTCTATAGAAATAAATAAAAATTATTTTAGAAAAGTTATATATATATATATAATTAAAATATACTGTATAAAATGAATTGGTATAGCAAATCAAAAAATTTTGGGAAGAATGCAAGAAATGCGTTTGAGTTAAATCTATATGATATTTCTTGTTTTTCATGCCAACAATCAATTGAACTTTATCTAAAGGGAAAAATAATAGATAACAGTGGATCAAAACCATACACACATTCTTATAAAATTGTTAAAAATTGTTGAAAAGATTGGGGTTGAAGTGCCTGACAAGATTAAAACATGTGTAAAAGAATTAGGAGGGCATTACACACAAGCAAGATATCCAGATACAAGGATTACAGAATATGAAAAATATGAAGCAGAAAAAGCTATAAAATGTATGGGGGGAGCTTTTAAAATAAAAACACTATTTTTTTAGATGCTTTCACTCAGGGAAAACTTATGTTTGATAATATCGGTGTTTTTAATTATATTGAAGACAAAGTGAAAAATGAAATTAATAAAAGTAAGCTTGTGAGAAATAAGAATGGTTGGTTTTTAGAATAAAAAAAGAAGCGTGAATTAATTTTGAAAAAACATTTAATTGGGGCGTGAGTTTCTTAGATGGTGTATTGGATGAATATGTAATTATTCGTATTAGATTTATTTTTATAAGCAGACACGCTAAGTTAGTGATAGCATAATGTGATAATTGGATGAGTTTATAATGTATTTTTACTTTATTTTTTAAATAGAATGCAATGCATATTTAGCATATATTCTAATAAAAATCTAATATTAATATTAATATTAATATTAAATTTAGGCATGTTAAATAATATATAATATATCTTATGTGCAGATTGCCCATATTTGAAGTAAAAAATTAAATATGTAATATTAAATTTGTTAATTGCATTTGAAACATTCTGGGTGTTTATTTTCTTTATTTCTTCTACAAGCAAGATTTAATTTGCATATAGATCTATAATTTTTTTTTCATTGTAGTTTTAATCCAAGATTTACACTCATTTTCATCTTGAATTATACAAATTTCTTCCGATTCTTGAATTACGGAGCATTTCAAGTTATTTCTCATGAGTTTTTGAAAAATATTTAACAATCTATATTTCAATAACTCGCTATTGAATGGACGGGTGATATTTTTGTTGAATGGTTGTATTTCTTGTAGTATATAATTTGTAAAATTATATGCTGAATGAAATTTTTAATTTTTTGAAAAATCTTTGACTATAGGTTTATTTAAATACAATAAGCGATATTATTATATTGGATCGCCTCCAAATACTTCTTTTAAATTGATGAGTGGCTTTAATAAAAATCTGTTACGCTATATAGGGGTTTTTATGTGTCTAAATTTGTTAACAAAAATTATTTTATTGGTTTAGGATTTTTTTTATCAAATAGTTCATCTGCATCTGGTCTTTTAGTTTTAGCACATACCAATGTAAAACGATATTTCTGAGTGCGTTTTTTTTTGAAAACTCGTTATTGAACGAACGAGTGATTTGTTTATCATAATGCATCATTATAATATTTTTTAAAGTAAGAATTTTTGTATTTTCCATAGCACAATTAAATTATCTGAAAATTGTATTTTTGGGTTGTGGAAAAATAAAATCTATCATTTGAGAAATTGTATTATAAGCAACATGATTTAATCTAAGCACTTGATATAAATCCTTCATAAAATTAATAAATAATGTTTTGAGTTCTTCCCAAACACTTCAATCTTCTTCTATTGAACAACCATATGGTTTGCAAATATATTTTCTCATTTTAATATGCACCATTCTCTTTTTGGTGCAATTATTATAGCTATTATACACCATTAAACAATCACATATAAGGCATTATGGAGTTTTTTGTAAAAAAAATATATTTTTAGTATATTCAGATTCATTGCCAAATTTGCCAAAAATAGCATTAAGAATCTGGATACTGGAATAATTATTAAAAGTAGCATGTATTGTAGCTATAAATTTCACACATATTATACATATGTATATATATTTTATAGCATATATAAATATATATTTAATATATTAATTTTACCATTTTTTTATTATATAGATGAATTATGAAATTGTGCTAGATTTTGCATTGCATAAATCCAAATACAAAAATAAAAATACGAAAAATTAAAATTTTCTCTAAACCATCCTTGAAAAGAATGAGTGTTAAGCATATAATTTTACAAGTTATATATACTGAAAAATTAAAATTTTTCCTATCTCCTTCCACATAATAAATCAAAAAAGAAATAGCAAATTAAATAATAAAAATTTTGTTCAAAAAATTAGGAAAAATATAATGATTGATATTACTACATTATTTATCGCAATAGGTCTTGCAATGGATGCATTTGCAGTATCACTTTCATTTGGATTTTTTATAAAAAATGAAAAAAAAGAACAAATAATATTTCACTCAATTAAAATTGGGTTATTTTTTGGATTATTTCAAATGATTATGCCGATTGCGGGTTTTAATATTGGAGATTTAATTGGATTAATTGTTATTGAAATAACTCAATTAATTGCAGCAGGACTTCTTTTTATTATAGGATTTAAAATGATTGTTGATTCATTTAAAAAAAGAAACGATAGTTTAATATTTAATCCAAATAAGATATATATGCTTACAATATTATCTATTACTACAAGTATCGATGCTTTTACAGTTGGAATTAGCTATGCACTTCTTCAAATTCCAATTATAATTCCTGCAATTACTATTGGAATGATTACATTTATAATTTCTATTTTTGGTGTGATTATTGGAAAAAAATCTGGACATTTATTTAAAGATAAAGCAAAAATTATGGGCGGATTGATTTTGATTTTGATTGGATTCAAAATACTTTTTATGCATTAATAAATAAAATTCATTTCAAATATATTTTGTTAAACGATAATTTATTATATAAAATGAATATTTTAAAAAAATATATGAAATTATATATTAAATAATGGTAAAAGTTTAAAAGAACGATTGAATATACGATAAAAAAGGAAATTTTTCTCAATATATAATACGAAAATCAGAGATTTTCTCATACACTCAGAACATTCAATCACGAGCAAACGCTCATTTGTTTCAAATGAGCTATAAAAAAAACATTACCTAAAAACAGATTTTCGATTTTTTAAAATTTACCAATTCTTGCCACTATTCTTTGAATTGATGAAAATTATTAATATTTATACATTGCGATTTAAAACAAATAATTATACTTATATAGAATTACAAACATTCATAAAGTGTTTGTTTTTGTATATAACTTATAAAGTTATGTATTGAGGGAAATTTTCAATGGCTCATTAGGAAAGCTCATTAAAAAAGTTCATTAGGAACGAATGAGCGTATGAGAAAACCGAAGGTTTTCGAACGCTCTGAGCGTTTGCACATTCTCGAAGAGAATGGGCGTTATTTGACATCTTGTTTGAAACAAACAATCATTATCTCCCAAAAAAAAGAAATTTTGAAATTTCCTATAATACATAATTTTTTAAAGTGTATATAAAAACAAATCAAACCGAGATATTAAAATTTTTTAACTCATTTAACACTCATTCTATTTCCAAAAATGAGTTTTCAAAAAAGAATAAATGTTAAGCATATAATTTTATAAGTTATATACTAACACTTAGAACATTCTTAAGTGAGTTATTGAAATTTTTCTCTGATACTACAAAAAGCAATTAACAGAGTAATATCTTTAAATAAACATAGATTAATAAATATTAAACTATATTAAACAATACAAGAGGTAATAATACATGACAGGACAAATGGGACAACCAATTTTTATATTAAAAGAAGGAAGCCAAAGAACAAAAGGAAGAGAAGCACAAAGCAATAACATAATGGCTGCAAAAGCAGTTGCAGAAGCTGTAAGAACAACACTTGGACCAAAAGGAATGGACAAAATGCTTGTTGATTCACTTGGAGATGTAGTTATTACAAATGATGGTGCAACAATTCTAAAAGAAATGGATATTGAACATCCTGCTGCAAAAATGGTGGTAGAAGTTTCAAAAACACAAGATGATGAAGTTGGAGATGGAACTACAACTGCTGCAGTAATTGCGGGCGAACTTCTTAAAAAAGCAGAAGAGTTAATCGAATCTGACATACACCCAACCGTTATTGCATCTGGATATGGATTAGCATCTGAAAAAGCAAAAGAAATACTTGACTCAATTGCAAAGAAAGTGTGCATAACCGATGAAAAATTACTTATAAATATAGCTGAAACTGCAATGACTGGAAAAGGTGCAGAAGCATCAAAAGAGATACTTTCAAGAATTGTAGTAAAAGCAGTAACAAGTGTTGCAGATGAAGGTGCAGGAAAAGCTGTTGATATGGACAATATAAATATTGTTAAAAAGACAGGTGCACGAGTTGATCAATCAGAACTTATTGAAGGTATGATTATTGACAAAGAAAGAGTTCACTCAAATATGCCAAAGAAAGTAGCTGATGCAAAAATTGCACTTATTATCAATGCGATTGAATTAAAAGAAACAGAAGTCGATGCAGAAATTTCAATCACTTCTCCAGATCAATTACAATCTTTCCTTGACCAAGAAGAAAAAATGTTGAAAGGTATGGTTCAAAAAATTATAGACAGTGGTGCAACCGTTGTATTCTGTCAAAAAGGAATTGATGACATGGCACAACATTATCTTGCAAAAGAGGGAATTCTTGCAATAAGAAGGGCTAAAAAGAGCGACATGGAGAAATTAGTCAGAGCATCTGGTGGAAATCTTGTCACAAACATTGATGAAATTTCAAGCAGCGATTTAGGATTTGCAAAATCTGTTGAAGAGAAAAAGATTGGAGGGGATGCAATGATATTTGTCACAGGTTGCGACAATCCAAAAGCTGTGTCTATTTTACTTCGTGCTGGAACTGAGCATGTGGCAGATAACATTGAAAGAGCATTAAATGACGCACTCCGTGTAGTTGGTGTTGTAATAGAAGATGAAAAACTTGTAGCAGGCGGCGGCTCACCTGAAGTAGAAGTATCACTTAGACTTCAAGAATATGCAGCAACTCTAAGTAGCAGAGAACAACTTGCAGTAAAAGCATTTGCAGATGCACTTGAATCAATACCAAGAACTTTATCTGAAAATGCAGGTCTTGATCCAATCGATATGCTTATGGAACTTCGCTCACAGCATGAGAAAGGCGAAAAAGATGCAGGACTTGATGTTTATACAGGCAAAATTGTTAATATGTGGAAAACTGGTGTGGTTGAACCTCTTAGAGTGAAAACACATTCAATAAGTGCAGCAGCTGAATCCGCAGTCATGATTCTTAGAATTGATGATGTAATTGCATCCACAAAAGCACCTGATATGCCACCTGGTGGCATGGATGAGATGGGTGGCATGGGCGGTATGGGTGGCATGCCTCCTATGATGTAAAATTGCTTTAAGAAATAATATAGAATACAATAATATGGCACAGCAATTATGCTGTGCTTTTTATTTTTTTTTTTCAAATTTTTAAGATTACTTTTTTAGACATTTATTTATTTTTCAAACATCAAAAATGCGATATTTTTAAATATTATATTTAATGCATACAAATATTGTAAAATATATTTTTTATATGAATTGTAAATGAAATTTTTGCATATTTTATATTTGTAGATATTTTTTAAAATTTTTATTTTTATATGTGATGTTACGCCATTCAAATAAAATATATTTATTTTTAACGAATGGAAAATATAAAATTAATTGAAATAATTTCCTTTCTAATGAATTTTAAATATTACAACATTATCATATATATATTTTATTGATAAATTAAACCAATAATAACCTTACTTTTAAAATGAAAGTTTTAAATTATACTTGTAAATCATATAATATTGCATAACAATTATAAAAAAAATAAAAAATATGTGTAATCTGCGGATATAATATTTAAAAAATAAACGATAAGTTATAATGTATATATGGATAAAAAACCAATCAAATGTGGCAAAAATTACTAACAATAGGTAAAAATTTATAAAATTTAAATTAAAAGTGTATGCCATACATATTGCATTATGTCCTTAATATTTTTTTATTAGCACATTAAATATATTTTTTTACTCATTTCAAAAATATGTTTTCAAAAAAAATATGGGTTATATTTAATTTATAAAATTATGTACAAGTTAAAATTTTAAATAGCTCATTCAGAATGAATGTGCGTTTGCTCATGATTGAACGAATTTGTGTTTGCTCATCAGCGCATATTTTTTTCAAAATTGTATTCTCAAAGAAAATGGGTGCCATCTCAATATTTTTTATAAGGACATACACAATATTTAAGTATTGAGTAGCCACTCTTATATAGAAGAATATATTGAAAAATAAAAATCTTGTGATTTTCTATAAACGCACACCTTTTAAGTGTGTATAAACGAGAAAAAAAGAAATTTCTCTAACGCATATCAGAATGAATGGGTGTTAAGTATATAATAAACGCTCAGAGCGTTCAATCACGAGCTTTATAAATTATATACAGTTAAAAATTTACCAAAATTTAAACCTTCATAGAGTTAGAACGATACATATGCCCATTCGCAGAATATATATTTTAAAATAACAAAATCTAAAAATGTCAGAAAAACCCGCTTTTAATAAATATGAATTTAAACGAAAACTTGAAGCCATCAGAAGTAAAAAAGGACGAGGCACAGAGCTTATCTCATTATATATCCCGCATGATAAACAAATACCCGATGTGACACATCAGCTTAAAAACGAACACGGTCAAGCATCAAATATCAAATCAAAAATGACCAAAACTAATGTACAAGGTGCATTAGATTCATTACTATCCAGAATTAGATATAATAAAGCACCTGAAAATGGAATTGTATATTTTACAGGTGCTGTAGATGTTGGTGCAAATAAAACTAGCATGGAAACCATTATTGTCGAACCGCCTTTTCCAATAACAAGTTACAAATATCATTGTGATTCTACATTTTATCTTGAACCATTAGAAGAAATGTTAAAAGATGTGAAAACTTATGGACTGTTGGTACTTGATATGAGAGAGGCAACAGTTGGATTATTGGTTGGAAAAAAAATAGAAACATATCGTAAATTAACTTCATCTGTTCCCGGAAAACAACGGAAAGGAGGGCAAAGTGCACAAAGATTTCAGCAACTTCGTTTAATTGCAATACATGATTTTTTTAAAAGAATTGGAGATGCTGCAAGTGATGTATTTATGGCAGTAGATCATAAAAATTTTGAAGGTGTATTACTTGGAGGACCATCCCCTACAAAAGAAAAGTTTGATTCTGGTGATTTTTTACATCACGAATTATTAAAAAAGAAACTTGGATTATTTGATGTTTCATACACGGACGAATCTGGATTGTCAGAACTTGTAGATGCCGCAGGTGATAAACTTTCAGACATTGAGCTTATAGCTGAAAAAAAAATTATGCAACGATTTCTTTCAGAATTAGTGTCAGATTCTGAAAAGGCCGTATATGGTATAAAACAAGTCCAAGAAAATCTTAAAGTGGGTGCAGTAGAAATGTTAATAATATCCGAAGATGTTCGTGCAACTACGACCAATTTAAATTGCAATTCTTGTGGATTTTCAAACGAAATTCAAAATAAAATGAATCATTGTCCAGAATGTAAATCAGACAATATTAGTATAAAAACTATAGATGCTGTAAATGAATTAATTGACATATGTGAAGAAATGAAAACAGAAGTTGCATTCATATCTACTGACTTTGAAGAAGGTTCACAACTTTTAAATGCTTTTGGTGGAATTGTAGCATTACTTAGATATAAAACAGGAATTTGATTTATGTTTTTAGAATTTAAAAATCAAGTTGAAGTATTAATTAAAAATGCAATTAAAGATGCTATTAAGTCTCACTCATGTGAAATAGAGGATTTAAATCTTGAACCATCAATACATTCAGATATTGCTACAAATGTTGCATTTAGACTTGCGCCTATTTTAAAAAAAAATCCATCTGACATTGCAAAAGATATTGTAAATTCTATTGAAATTCCAACAGATTCATTTATTGAAAAAATCGAAGCACAAGGGCCATATATAAATATTTATGCAAAAAAAGAATATTTAATTGAAACAATAAATCGAATTAACGAGCAAATCCATAATTTTGGAGGTAAATTTTTAACTGGTAGAGTAATTATTGAGCACACATCTGCAAATCCAAATGGTCCATTACATGTAGGGCATATCAGAAATTCCATTATTGGTGATACACTTGTAAGAATATTTACACATGCAGGACATTCTGTAGAAAGTCAGTATTATATAAATGATATGGGGCGACAAATTGCAATTGTATCATGGGGAATTTCACATTTTAATTATGATTATTCGAAAGAAAATTGTATGAATCAAAAATCAGATCATATGATTGCAGACATATATATTAAAGCAAATAAAGAGCTTAAAGAGTGTCCTGAGAAAAACGAAGATATTACAAAGCTTATGAATCTTATTGAAGTGGGCGAAGAAGATACTGTCAATAAATTTAAACAAGCCGTTGATTTTGCAATTAAAGGAATAAAAGAATCATTGGTTAGAATGAATATCCATCATGATAAATTTGTATATGAGTCTGATTATATACGATTGGGATTGGTTGAAAATGTAATATCAGAACTTGAACAATGCGATTGTATTGAAATTGATGAAGGTGCAACTATTGTAAATTTATCTAAATATGGATTTGAGAAAAATCTTGTGATTAAGAGAGCTGATGGGACTTCTCTTTATGTCACACGAGACCTTGCATATCATGTATGGAAAGGTGAAAATGCAGATCAAATGATTAATGTGTTGGGGACAGATCATAAATTAATATCAAGTCAGCTTGATGCAACACTTAAAATAATTGGGAAAAAAACTCCAAAAATTGTTATTTTTGAATTTGTATCACTTCCAGAAGGTTCAATGAGTACAAGAGCAGGTAAATTTATTGCCGCGGATGAGCTTCTTGATAAAATAGAAAATGAAGCATATCTTGAAGTTAATAAACGAAAAGGCGAAAAATCAGAAGAGGAAAAAAGAAAAATTGCAAACATTGTTGGAATTGGTGCTGTGCGATATGATATTGTGAAAGTATCACCTGAAAAATCAACTGTTTTTAATTGGGAATCTGCACTTGATTTTGAAAAGCAAAGTGCGCCTTACATACAATATTCTCATGCAAGAGCATGTAGTATTCTTAAAAAAGCAAAAAGTAAAGGAATTAATATCAATGCGTATAAAATCAATCCATTGTTAATTAAAGAAGATTCAGAAATAGATTTAATAAAACTTATGTCAAGATTTGATTATGAAATTAACAAATCTGTAAAAGCACTTAAACCGCATATTATTGCAATATATGCAAGAGAGCTTGCAGATGCATTTAATCAATTTTATAGATTGGTTCCTGTAATTACAGATGATGAAGAGCTTTCAAAAAATAGACTTGTGATTACAAATTGTGCAAGAATTGTGCTTTTTAATGTACTTAAAGTTCTTGGAATTGTTGCACCTGAATCTATGTGAAATTTTTCTTTATATACAATCCTCAAATTACATACAATGAATAAAAGTAATAATTTTTTACAAAAGATTAAAAATTTCAATCTTCCAACTTGTCTTCGTATATGTGCAGGAACTGACGGTTCAGTAACATTCTTACTTGAAATTATGACTTTGCATGAAGTAGTAGTTGATACTGAGAGTCAATTTATTGTAAAAGCAGATGCGGAAAAAGCAGCAATATTTGGAATTGAAGTTGGTGATGAACTTAATTGTCGTAATGTAAAGCTCATTTCAAATGGAATTCCTTATGTGTATGCAAAATCTTATGCACCGATTGATATAATGCCAAAAGAGATGAAAGAAGATCTTATGAATGCAAATATTCCAATTGGTAAAATTTTAAGAAATTATGATATGGAAACTCGCCGGGATTTTTTAAATGTTGGCATACTTAAACAGTCATGTTTTGGATGCGAGTCGGTTATTTATAGAGATTATGTTATAATTCACAATGAAAAAATAATTATGTGGATAAATGAGAAATTTCCAATTGATGATAGGTGGAATTTATAGATTTTTAATTATATATAATTTATAATATTATATGCAATAAAAAAATAAATTTTTTAAATTGCACAAGAGTGCGGAAAATGAGATACAATTAAAAAATTTCAAATCATTACAATTGTATATGATTGTAACTAATTAATAAATATGCGAGTTATAACAACAAGAATTCCAGATAAAATGTTTGAAAATATAAAAGAGATGGAAGAAAGCGAGAAAATAGATGGGTCAGAGGCAACGAGAAAGCTCATTTCTGTTGGTATAAAAGAGATAAAAAAGAAAAAAGCAATAAAACTTCTAAGGGAGTGTAAAATAACATATAGAATAGCAGCAACAATGATGGATATAACAATTTATGAGTTATTAAATATAATGGAAAAAGAAGGGATTGTTATTGGATATTCGTTGAAAGATTTGGAAAAAGACATAGAGGAAATGAAGTGATTGCCATAGATTCTTCGCCTCTTATCCACCTATCGAAGATTGGAATGTTGGGTATTTTGGAAAGTTATGAATTAATTACAACAGTATCTGTTTAAGAAGAAGTGATTATAGAAGGAAAAACGGGGGTAAGCAGGTTAAAAGAATTTTTTAAGTATATAGAAGTGATTAAATTGTCAAAAGATGATATAGTCGCTGCATCGTTTATTGCAAAAAACGAAAGAATACATCAAACAGATGCAGAGCTTTTACTACTTGCGAAAAATAAAAACTGCATATTATTAACAAATAATCGGGCATTAGTGATATTAGCAAGAAGTTGGAATGTAAAAGTGTGGTGGGTTACAACCCTAATTCTAAATCTTATACAAGAAAAAAAATTAAGTAAAGAAAAGGGAAAATATGTTTTAGATGAATTGATAATGAGCGGAATGAATATAGAAACAAATGTATATATAGGGATACTTAGAGAAATGAATGTGATTATGTAATAGTCTTGTTGTGTAATAATTTATGCTACCGCATAATATTGGTTTTTAATAGCTCGTGATTGAACAAACGAGCGTTTGCTCGTGATTGAACGATACGCTTGTTAACGAGCTTTACAAATTATATACAATCAAAAATTTTCGTAAATATACATTCAAAATAATCAAAAATTGTACCTTGTATGCAATTAAAATCAAAATGTTTATATATGATGTGCCAATTTAATAATACAGTTTGCTATATTGCCTTGGTGGCTTAGTGGTATAGCGCGTCCTTGGTAAGGACGAGGTCGCGGGTTCAACTCCCGCTCAAGGCTTTTTTTATTAGATATAACTTATAAAATTATACACTAATCACTCATTTTCTTTGAGAATTTCATTCCACACAATTTTAAAATCCTACACAGAGAAAAATTTTAATAGTTCGTTCAAAATTTAGAATTATTTTTTTTATAGCTCGTGATTGAACAAACGAGCGTTTGCTCGTTTGGAAAGCTCATTCGGAACGAATGGGCGTAAACACTCATTCTTTCAGAATGAGTTTAAGAAAATCTTTGATTTTCGAACAAACGAGCGTTAGTATATAATTTATAGAATTATATACTGATAGAAATTTCTAATTTCTTGAAATAGATTCTATTATAAATTAATTAATTCCATATATAAATGAAATATATGGATTAAGTGTATCACACAATAAAAGAAACATCAAAATATTTATGCACAATACTATTAAATTACATAAACCCATAAAACACGCAAAAATAACTGCCAATATGAGCATTGATTCATTCATAAAAGAACTTGATGGATGTGCATTCGGAGCTGGAAGGCTTGCAAATGCTGTTGATATTTATTATGAAATGCTTTCAACAAATACTACAAAATTCTTTGGATTATCGGGTGCAATGATTCCAGCAGGAATGCGTTCTATTGTGGCAGATTTAATTTACGATGGGCATATTGATGCTCTTGTGACAACTAGTGCAAATATGGTGCATGACATGATTGAAGGACTTAGCTTAAATCATTATAAAGGTAATGAAAACGCACACGATATTGAACTTAAAGAAAAGCAAATCAATCGAATATATGATGTGTTTTTACCAGAAAGCCATTTTACAGATTTTGAGGATAAAATGCAATCAATATTTGATGATTTAAGTAATGAAACTATATCAATCCGTGAACTTTTTACACATATTGGTAAAAATATCGATGATAAAGATTCCATTTTAAAAGCGGCTTTTGAAATGGAAGTTCCAATCTATTGTCCAGCAGTCCAAGATTCTATAATTGGACTTCAAGCATGGCTTTATAAACAGATAAATCCATTGAATGTAGATGTGTTTGCAGATATGAAAGAATTTATGGATATATGTTATAATGCAGAAAAATCAGGTGCAATGCTTGTAGGCGGAGGAGTTCCTAAAAATTATATATTCCAATCTATGCTTGTGACTCCAAAAGAATTTGATTATGCAATACAACTTACAACAGCAACACCGCATGATGGTGGTTTAAGTGGTGCAACACTTGATGAGGCTCGTTCATGGGGTAAAGTTGGAAAAACTGCAAAATCTGCAACTGTGTATGCAGATGCGACAATTACACTTCCACTTATTGTAGCTGCAACTAAAACTCGCCTTGAAAATAACTCTTTTGTTTCAAGTGAATAAAATAAATGCACGAATCGATTTTAATTTTTGCAATATTTATTGATTTATTATTTGGAGAGCCGTCTGAAAAATATCACCCTGTTGTTTGGATTGGCAGTCTAATAGATTTTTTAAAAAATATACTGAAAAAAAATAGATTATCTGGGTGCATATTAGTTTCAATTGTTGTTGGAGTTTCAATCGCGATAGGATGTTTAATCGTATCGCTACATCCAATAGTATCTTTTATTTTTTCCGTATATTTTTTAAAATCCACAATTTCTATTAAGTCTCTATTAGATGCTTCTTATAAGATAATGGCACTTATAGAAAAGAACAATTCTTTTGCAAAAAAAGAACTTATTGCATTAGTTGGAAGAGATACAAAAAATCTTTCAAAAGAAGAACTTTCTTCTGCTGTAATTGAATCAGTTGCAGAAAATTTTGTAGATGGGATTGTATCTCCAATATTTTATTTTGTATTATTTGGATTACCTGGTGCAATTGGATATAAAGCAATAAATACATTGGATTCAATGATTGGGTATAGGCATTTTGGAGCTTTTGGATGGTGTTCTGCACGAATGGATGATGTTGCAAATTATATTCCATCACGAATTTCTATAATTTTTATATTTATTGCATCTTTAATTTATGGTTCATTGTATTCATCAATTCAGGTTGTTAAAAAAGATTGTAATAACACTCCAAGTCCAAATTCTGGATGGTCTATGTCTGCAATGGCAGGAGCACTTGAAGTGTCATTAAAAAAACCATGTTGTTATTTGCTTGGGGCTGAGTTTAATTTACCAACTACGAATGATATTGAAAGAGCGAATAATATTATTAAGATGGCTTCATATTTATTAATAATTGTGGCATTGGGAGTTATGTATTTTACTCTGCTTCCTTTGTGATTTTATTATAAATTATTTATTATATATAATTTATAATATTATATTACTTAACATTTGTTCTTAACATATTTTTCAAAATAAAAATAAAAAATTTATTTTCATTCATTATCGCCATCTATCAATAAAATTTTACTATATATTTTTTTCATTATATTTAAACTTGACTTTCAAAGAAGTGATAAAAAACACTATCGGTTAACCCGATTCATATAGTCCCTACTAAAACATAAACCCTATTGCTATCGATTATCTTAAATTAACATATATTTCTCCAAATTCAATAAAGAAAATAATTGAGCTTGTTTTACATCCATTTCTTCAAATATCATCTCTTGCTTTTTGCCCATTTTAGATTTTACAAGAGCAATACGAATTCCATCCAATTCTTCAACAAGCCGTTTAAGACTCAAATCGAGATGCTTGCATTTCCATGCTAAATATCTATAAAAAATCATCCCA
>JAAXQB010000276.1 GCA_012329085.1 Methanosarcinales archaeon
GAAGATATTTTTAATCAAAAAATAAAAAAATAGCAAATATATTTGCTATTTTTTTATTTTTTGATTAAAAATATCTTCTTAATGTAAAATAATATAGGTTGCTATTTTATCAAAAAAACAACAACACAGATTGCTACACAACAGAAATATTTTATATAATACTTATAATTAGTGCTGGGAGCGAGATTCGAACTCGCACAACTAAAAGTCATTAGCTCCTAAGGCTAACGTGTCTACCAATTCCACCACCCCAGCTTTTTAATAAAGACCAAAACTATTCTTTGCCCTTGCCTTTATTTTGAAAATAACCTTGAACTGCTATCATCGCTGCATTGTCAGTGCTATATTTTAATTCTGGCAATAAAAATTGCACTCTTGGTATCTCTTTTTTTATCATTGCTAAAAATTGCTTTCTTAATTCTTGATTAGCCACTACTCCACCACCAATAACAATAGATTTTACTTGATACTGTTTAGCTGCTTTAATAGTTTTAATAATTAAAACATCAATAATAGCTTGTTGAATATGATAGCACATTTCTTGAATATAATGCAAATCTTTCTGTGTTTTTTTATCTTGAGTTTGATAATGATACAAAACTGCTGTTTTCAGTCCAGAAAAACTAAAGTCATAATTCTTTTGATAAATCATTGGTCGAGGTAAATGAATTGCGAATTGCAAATTACGGATTGCGGATTGCCATTGTTGAGCTTTCTCAGCAATAACAGGTCCTCCAGGATAACCTAACCCTAAAATACGAGCAGTTTTATCAAAACATTCTCCAGCAGCATCATCTTTAGTCTCTCCTAAAATTTTACTATGAAATGGCAGAGAATTTTGATTACCAACATTAGATTTTTCCATCAAAATCATCTGCGTATGTCCTCCAGAAACTATCAATCCAATTGCAGGAAATAGATCTTCAGATTTCATTATTTGAAATTTAGAGTCATGATTAGTTGCCTTTAATAAACTAATAGAAATATGAGCTTGTAAATGATTTATTTTATTAACTGAGATATTCCAAAAAAAACTTAATGCTTGAGCAAAATTTTTTCCTATCCATAGACAAGGCTCTAATCCTGGCTGATCAGTAACAGCAATTAAATCAATTTTAGGTCTTTCATACTTCAATAAAAACTCTTTTGTTTTTTTTGCTAAATCTTTTTCCCGACACAATATTTCTTCTAATTTTTTAATTTTGTTACGAACCAATAAAGAATATTTCTCATCTTCTTCAACACAATCTCTTCTATCTTTTTTCATTAACATCCCAGCTTTTTCAAGAGCCTGACTTAAAACAAATATTAAATTTTTGCTATGCTCCCTCCTAGCTAAATTTGGCACAATCCCTCCCCATTGTTGATGAATTTTTTCTTGAGAAGAAACAATATTGCTTAAAATCTGAATCTGTCCCTGATAATCTGTTTCAATAATGGCCGCACAAGTATCATCACAAGAAGTCTCTATTCCTAAAATAATCATAATAGCTTAAATTGATTTTTATCTTTTTTTCGTATATTATTATATTATATTATATGCTATTTATTTATTATAAATAGAAAATACTAAAAATCAAATAATAATGGAGAGGTGTCTGAGCGGTCTAAGGAGCTTGCTTGGAAAGCAAGTAAGGTTAATTCCTTCCAGGGTTCGAATCCCTGTCTCTCCGCTAATTATTGTTTTTTTACAAAATAAGAAAGTCTGCTTATTATGTAGTAATAGGCTTTACCTATGGACATAGTAGAAGAAATCAAAAGTAAATTAGATATCGTCGCTGTCATTAGTGATTATATTAGTCTTAAAAAGACAGGGATTAATTATAGAGCCTTGTGCCCATTTCATTCTGAAAAAACACCTTCTTTTTTTGTTTCTCCCAATAGACAAATGTGGCATTGTTTTGGCTGTGGCGAAGGTCATGATATGTTTGATTTTATAATGAAAATTGAAGGAGTCGATTTTAAAGAAGCTCTAAAAATATTAGCTCAAAAAGCAGGAGTAGTGTTAACAGTCCAAAATCCAAAATTAAAATCAAAAAAAGAAAAAATTTTTGAAATTCATGAACAAGCTACTAAATTTTTTGAATACTGTTTATTAAATTCTATAACAGGAAAAAAAGCTTATCAATATCTCTTGAAAAGAGGAATTAATAAGGCAAGTATCAAAAAATGGAGGATAGGCTATTCCTTAAAAAAACCTCAAGGCTTGCTTGATTTTCTAACTAAAAAAGGATATAATAATGAAGAGATAAAAAATACAGGATTAATTATTCAAAGACAAATTTATTCTAAAAAAAATTATAATCAATCTTTGTTGCTCAATAATAAAAGATCCAATCAACTTACTTATTGCAAAACAATAAACTCTGCTTATTATGATCGATTCCAAGGAAGGATTATGTTCCCTATTTTTAATCTTCAAGAAAAAGTAATTGCTTTTGGAGGAAGATTTTTTGATTTTGAAAATAGAACTATTAAAAAAAAAAATAATTTAAACATTGCTAAATATATTAACAGTCCTCAAACAGAAATATATAATAAAAGTTGTGTACTTTATGGCTTAGATAAGGCTAGGTTAGGTATTAGAAAAATGAATTTTTCTATCTTAGTAGAAGGGTATACTGATGTAATTATGTCATTCCAAGCAGGAATAGAAAATGTGGTTGCTACTTCTGGCACAGCTTTAACAGAATCACAATTAGATATTTTAGGAAGATACTCTAAAAATTTAATCATTGGTTTTGATGCTGATAATCCTGGGGTAGCTGCTATCCAGAAAGGTATTAGTTTAGCTCAAAAAAAAGAATTTAATATCAAGATAGCAAATCTTACAGCTACAAAAGATCCAGCTGAAATCATTGCAAAAAATCCTAAAAAATGGAAGAAAATTATTGTGCAATCATTACCAATTGTTGATTTTTATCTTCACACTGCTCTCAATAAATATAATTCAAAAACTTTAGAAGGCAAAAAAAATATTGC
Source organism: Methanosarcinales archaeon (assembly GCA_012329085.1). Next base: position 2,983 of record JAAXQB010000276.1, read on the forward strand.
TAATATGGTTTTGCCAAAAATAAAAGAATTATCTAATAAAATTGAACAAGGACACTGGTTGCAAAGATTATCAGAGGAAATAGAAACTGATGTCCAATTTATTAAACAAGAATTAAAGAAAATAAAAAATGAAAACCATTCCCTAATCCTTTCTTCCTCTTCTTCAACAAAAAAAACATCATTATTA
>JAAXQB010000019.1 GCA_012329085.1 Methanosarcinales archaeon
CTATCTGCATGATCTTCTTGTAAATGTGCACTTATCATTGCAAGCCCAGATGCTGCAATTAATGTTATCATAATCAACATTAGCGTAGCAATAATGGGCGAAACTCCGTTTTCATTATTATAAAATGACATGTGCTAAAATATAATCATTACCACATATAAATGTTGTGCTGAAAAAATTGTAAATGAATTTTGAAATATATTGAGAAAATACATATTTATTCAATTTTAATGGATTATATCACTGTTTTAATATTTTTATTTTTTTTACTGAAATGAAAAATATTTGAAATGGCATTTTTTTTAAAAATAGAATTATGAACAAGAAAGCACCTTTCGAATGATTTCTTATTTTTAAATGTATAAATTTTCAACCCATATTACCACATATGCCCTATCAATAATTTTTTAAATTGTAATAATTTTTCAATCCATTTTTTACTGTATATAACTTGAAAGTTATATAATTAGAGAAATTTCTAATAGCTCATTCTCGAAGAGAATGAGCGTTGGAGAAAATCTTTGATTTTCGACAGCTCATTTGGAACAAATGAGCGTTATCTCGTAATCTTATTTAAATTTTTAAAATGTAAATATTTTTACAAAGTATTTACCCTAAAAAATTTAATTTTTCATTTTTGAAACTATAATAAAATAATTTTTTTTAATCCAATTAAAAATAATGTCATATACTTTAGTTTAATTTAACTAAATAGATATTGTATAAATAATGGGAATTACTATTAATTTTAACAATCAATATATAGTATTAAAACATATATAGTATTAGAGAATAAATATATATTAAATTAATAGGGAATTTTACAAATATTAAATTTTAACATCGATTTATTCATTAAAAAATATCATTCATAAATTATAGAATAAAATCAAGTGAATTATTATGAGAGTGTCAAAATTAAAAATATCAATTTTGCTTTTGTGTTTTGTTTATATAACAATTGCATCAGCGATGTTAGCACACAGTTTTGAAGAAAATGCAATTTTTGTAGATGAATTCGCATATGAATTCGCATATGAACCAAATTCAAACATTGATGACAGACTTATGGAAATTATGAATCATGGATTGGATTTAGATGTTCCAATCATAATAGAATTTGAAAAAAGCCATGAAAATAATATTGAATATAATTCTATAATATCACTGTTAAATCAAAATCAAGTGTATGATATTGAACGATATTCCAATAATTCCATATCTTTAATTGTACCCATAGAATTAATCTATGATATTTCAAACCACATAGGCGTAAATAAAATTTGGTTAAATGAAAATATTGATGTTGATAATAATATTAATAATAATACAATACAAGATAATGTAATACCTTCATCCATACCACTTAAAAATTATGGGACTACACTTATAAAAGCTCCAAAAATGTGGAATGCAGGATATACAGGAGAAGGCGTAGTAATTGCAATATTAGATACAGGTATTGATAGCACCCACCCAGATTTAGATGATGGGAAAGTCATATTAGAAAAAGATTTTACAAATGATAATGATGTGGATGATGTTCATGGTCATGGAACTCATATAGCAGGAATTATTGCAGGAGATAAAAATATAGAAATGGGCATGTCAGGTATTGCACCAAATGCATCATTACTCAATATTAAAGTAATTAACAATACCGGATTTGGACAAATTTCATGGGTTGTGGATGGGATAAATTATGCAATGGAAAATGATGCAGATATAATAAGCATAAGCTTTGTTAATTGGCAAGATGATGGAACTGGAAATGATCGTTTAAGTAAAGCTGTAGCAAATGCTGTGGCAAATGGACATATTGTAGTAGCATCAGCAGGCAATTTAGGACCTGGGATATTTACAATTGCACGACCTGCCATCGTAGAGGGGGTTATATCAGTAGCTGCATCTAATTCTAATAATAATATTGCAAAATTTAGTAGTAGAGGACCAACCGGATATGGCAGAATTGGAATTGATTTGGTAGCACCAGGAGTTAGAATAATTTCAGCAAATTATAATTGGGAAGCAGGAAACTTACATGCATATAATAGTGGAACTTCAATGGCAACACCGCATGTTGTTGGAGCAATTGCATTACTTTTGCAATCAGATCCATCTTTAACACACCGCGAAATTAAATCTGCACTTAAAACATCAGCCAACAATCTCTTTGTTTGTATATTAGAACAGGGTGCAGGAAAAATTAATGTGAAAGGTGCTTATGATATGCTTTCCGATGGGATTTCAATAAGTGATAATGAATGGTTTATTGGAAAAGTAGATGCAGGTGTGTTTACAAAGTCATTTATTATAACAAATAACAATATGGAAGAGGATGCAATTTTAAGTATAAATGATAATTTTATGACAACCGTGCAAGGAGATAAAATGGGTGATTGGATTTCTATTGATGCACAAAATATAATTGTGCCTGCTGGTAAATTCAAAACAATCACTGCAACAATGAATGTACCAAATACGGCAAAAGGGGTGTATATTAGCAATTTTGAACTTAAAGGAACCGTAGGCACGCAATTAATTGATGCAATAATTCCACTATCTGTTAATGTGGTGCAAGGGGTGTATGCCGATTCTATTTCACACATAACTGGGACTGTTGATGTAGGATCTAATGGAGTTGAATATGAGGGTGATTGGATTTATTACATATTAGATATTAGAGAAGAAATTCAACAGTTACATTTAAACTTAAATTGGGCTGGTGATAGTGATTTAAACATGATATTATTTGATCCAAATAACAGAGATATTAAAGCCAAAGAAATTTCTGGATTTGAAGATATAGTTATTAAAAATCCAATATTGGGCAAATGGGTAATTGCCATAAATGCATGGAGTCTTACAGCTGAAGAATCATACAATTTAAAAATTGTTGCATAATTTAAGAATCTTTTCTACAAATGTGATATATGGTGTTATGTTAAAAACTGGTATCGCATCAGTTTAATTTATCAATTAAAATATATTCAATAATACCACAATAATTTGGACTACAAATGACACAATGAGATTTTAAAAAATTGTGCGTGTTATTTTGTTCTAAATTATAAGAGGTTTAATTTTTGATAGCTCATTCTCGAAGAGAATGAGCGTTGGAGAAAATCTTTGATTTTTGATAGCTCATTCTCGAAGAGAATGAGCGTTGGAGAAAATCTTTGATTTTCGACAGCTCATTCGGAACGAATGAGCGTTTGCTCATTTAGAATGATATGCGTTTGAAAAAATATTTGATTTTTGATAAAACTTTAAAACTTTATTTCTTTAAGTATTCTAAATAATAAATTTACCCATAATTTTTAAATATTTTATTCTATTATATAACTTATAAAGTTATGTACTGAGAGAAATCTTCAATAGCTCATTCTCGAAGAGAATGAGCGTTGAAGAAAATCTTTGATTTTCGACAGCTCATTCTCGAAGAGAATGAGCGTTATCTCAAATCTTTGTCCCTTTATGCTTTGTGTAGTTAAAAATTATAAAGAACTAACAAATGCAAGCATATCAATTGATAAAGCAATATCCTGCCCATATAATAATAAACTTTTTTTTCTTTTTATGCATTGCATTTATATATGGTGGAGGGATAAATTTATATAACAAATAACGCGCATTCATTCTGAATGTGCTACGAGATAACGCCAATTATCTTTGATAATCGATTATTGAAAATCAAAAACTTTACCTATTGTTCATTCATTTTGAATGCGCATTATATCGTTCAATCAATATATTCTTTTATATCTAAAAAAAATAAAAAAATAAATGTGTCTTTATTAATGTTTTTTTAAAAATATTTTGAATAAATATGCATTCAATAAAATTAAGGTTTTTCAATAATCCATTAAAAATGAATGCACATAAAATCTATAAATTTATTACACTTGAAAATATAATTTATAAATAAAATAAATCTTATAAATATATGACTGAAAATACAAAAATCGGAAGAATTATTTATGCAAGTAGTATATCTGATGCATGGTATCGCGGACTTAATATTATCTCAAATCATGGAAAAGAAATAACAGATGAAAGAGGGAGTGTAATAAAAGAATATTTAAATTTACTAATCGTGTTAAACAATCCATATATTGATAAAATTCCAAAGGAAAGTTCATGGAATGTGGAGCGGCTTGATGAATATTCAAGGCAACTTATCACAGGAGACAATCCACAAAACTTTGAATATACTTATGGGCAACGGCTTAGAAATTGGGATGAAAAGATTGATCAAATAGATTATGTAATTAAAAAGCTTAAACGGAGCAAAACTACGCGAAGAGCAACAGCAGTCACATGGATTCCGACAATTGATACAAAAGTAGATGAAGCACCATGTATGATAGTTAATGATTTTAAAATTAGAGATGAAAAGGTGCATCTAACTTCACTGTTTAGAAGTCATGATTTTGCAGGTGCATATCCTGCAAATATGTATGCTTTAACAAAATTACTTGGATTTGTTGCAGAAAATGTTGGATTGGAACCGGGAACAATTACAAATTTAAGTATTTCAGCACATATATATGATCATGATTTTGATAAAATAGAAGAGATTGTAAGGGGAATTTAAATTTATGAAAATATCAATACAAAAATCAAAAATAAACGGTAAGATTATTGCACCATCATCTAAAAGTTACACACATAGAGCAATAACAATAGCTGCACTTTCTTCAAATTCAACAGTTATAAATCCACTCATATCAAAAGATACAGAAGCAACAATTGACGCATGCCGTGCATTTGGTGCAGATATCCAGAAAAAAGAAAATGAATTAATTATAAAAGGTGTCAAAGGAAAACCACAAATACCAGATAATGTAATTGATGTTAAAAACTCAGGAACAACTCTTAGAATTATGACTGCAATTTTTGCATTTGTAGATGGTGTTACAGTTTTAACAGGAGACAGTTCTATAATAAAAAGACCAAACAATCCATTACTTCTTGCATTGAATAATCTTGGAATTAATGCATATTCCACACGAAATAATGGTTGTGCACCAATTATTGTAAATGGTGGCAAGATTAAATGCAATAAAATTAGTATTGACGGTTCAATTAGTTCTCAATTCATTTCTGCACTTCTTATATCGTGTCCACTTATTAAAACAGAAAAACAAGAAATCATTACGATTAGCATCATAGGAGAATTAAAATCAAGGCCATATGTGGATATTACACTTGAATTACTCAATAATGTAGGTGCAAAAATTGAGGTAAAAGAAAAAGGAGATTTAAAATTTATAATTTCAACAAATCAAACATACCATCTTAAAGAATACACTGTCCTAGGTGATTTTTCTTCTGCTTCTTATCTTCTTGCAGCAGGTGCTATGATAGAAAATTCAGATATAACTTTAAAGAATGTATTTCCATCTAAACAAGGGGATGCTGAAATTATTAATATTCTAAAAAAGATGGGTGCAGATATTGTATGGGATTCTGAGGGTGGTATTGTAACTGTAAAATATGCAGGTAAACTTCATGGAATAACAGTTGATGTTGGTAAAACTCCAGATCTTGTGCCAACTATTGCTGTGCTTGGGTGTGTTGCAGAAGGGACTACCATAATAGAAAATGCGGCACATGTTAGACTTAAAGAGACAGATAGATTGCATGCAATGGCAGTTGAATTAAAAAAGATGGGTGTGGATATAACAGAAGAATTAGACAAACTAA
>JAAXQB010000230.1 GCA_012329085.1 Methanosarcinales archaeon
ATTTATATTAAGTTAGTAAAAAGTAGGCTTTTGATTTATTAACATTTTTAGAATAAGCCATTTTATATAGTGTTATTAGTTCAATAAATTTATCGTAAAATTTAAATAAATAAGTTTATACAATTAAGCTATTATTTTTTATTAAAATAGAACAATTAATAAAACATAATTGACAGATTATATTAAATTTTAAAATATATAATTATTTATAAAAGCGACAATTATAATTATGTCCAAATTTTATTTTTATAATATGGAAATTTGACTTTTTGAATAAAAGTGATACAATATAAAAATGCGAAATTTAAAATAAGCGTGAAAATTAGCTGTTTTGCGCCTTGAAATATTGTTAAGGAGATTTAAACTCGAGATAGCACAAGTTGAGAGGCTATCTCGGGCTTATCTCTTTTATTTGTGCTTTGCACTTTTCATTTCTTAATTGTAAATTAAGTTTTAGTATTAAATGAGGGGCATAAACCTGAAATAAACTCAAATAATGTTATTTCGGGTTTATGCCTCTGTATATTATGTATGATAATATTCTTGCTACCATTGATGTAGGGACAGACTCTATTAAAATATTGGTAGCTGAAAAAAGAGAGGATTTTCAAGACTTTGAAGTTTTGGGGTTTGTGCAAGCTCCCTGTTCTGGCGTTGTTAAGGGGGCTGTAGTAGATGTTAACGAGGTCGCGAAGTCTATTAAATATGCGATAGGGAAGCTAAGCAAAATTTATTCCGAGGAAATTGGCTCTGTCTATCTTAATATTGGCGGGAAACAAATCTCCTCTACTGATGCTGAAGGTTCAATTATAGTTTCTATGGCAAATAAAAAGATATTAAAAAAAGATATCAAAAGGGTTTTAAATTCATCCATTCCTTTTGCTATAAAAAATGAAAAAGAGATAATTGGCGTTTTTCCGAAAGAATATATGATAGATGATGTGAAAACTGATAACCCAGAAAATATGAGAGGGAAAAAACTAAAAGCTAAAACAATCATATTGACAGTGCTTACTCCAAATTTAGAAAAATTAAAAAGGGCAGTCACTCAATCCGGCTTAAGAATAGCTAAAATTGTACCCACCTTTCTAGCCAACGCATTTGTTGTTTTAGGCGAATCTCAAAAAGAAAATGGAGTTGCTTTAATTGATATTGGGGCTAACAATATAGATCTCTCTATATTTAAAAATAACAAATTAATCTATTTTTCTGCTTTACCTTTTGGCTCAGCAAACATTACTAACGACATTGCGGTAAAATTAAATTGTGGAATAAAAACAGCAGAACGAATCAAAAGAGAGATTGAAAGCCTTTTAGACGAGGAGAAAACTAATAAGAAGAAAGTTGAATTGACTCAAGGGAAAAATGAATGGGAAGAGAATTTAGTTTTTTCTCCTAAAGATATCTATAATAATGTAATTTTAGCTAGACTTCAAGAAATGTTAGAGCAAGTTGGTTTAGAAATCGGAAAATCAACGAAAAAAGAATTATTACCAGCTGGCGCAGTTATTGTTGGCGGTGGTGCTGAATTGTTTGACATTGTCAATATAGCTAAAAAGAAATTACACCTCGGCGTTGAGATCGGATTACCAAAATCATTTAGTTTAATCAATGAAAACCCTGGAGCTGTGACGGTTTGTGGGTTGGCTTTGATGAAACACCAAGATAAAGGGCAAAGTGGCAAATTTGCAACTTCAATAAAAATGATAGAGGGGAATATTAAAAAAAGCTTAAAAGGCGCCATTGAGAGAATTAAAAACTTAAAACAATAAAATGAACCAAAAGCCCTTTAGTCCAAGTGAAATAAAAAAGATTTATGAACAATATCCAGAGATCAAAGAAAAAGAGGTGAATCTTAACAAGATAGAAAAAGATACAATTATAAGAGCTACAGAAAAAGAGATATCCAAAATAGATGAACTAATCGTCAACAATAAGATAACACCTCCTCAAAAAAAAATCCAAAGTGACGACATAGATGATGCTGAAGAAATAATTAATTTTTTGCTTGAGGTTGTAAAAAAAAAGAATATTGTGATTGCAATTGAGACTGTCAAAAAAATGAACAATCCTTTTATTTTAGACAGATTTCATGATATATTGATAGAAAAAGGCATTTTGAAAGGTAAGGACCAAAAATAAGAATAAAAGGGAGAAAGCGTTTTTAATTCTAATATCGGGAATTATAATAAAAAAGTTATTGTGCAACAAATCTAATAAAAAAAACAGCCCTCCAATGGGCTGTTTTTTTGTTCAATCTTCGTAACTCTTTAGGTATTATTCTAATGGCATTGGGTCAGGCATTGGGTCAGGCATTGGGGCAGGCATTGGGTCAGGCATTGGGTCAGGCATTGGGGCAGGTGTTGGGTCAGGTGTTGGGTCAGGTGTTGGGTACTCAGCTGGTTGCATCATTACAACAGCAATAACTGCGATTATAGCAACTACAACAGCTCCTATAATAATGACTTTTTTATTTTTTTCTTCCATGGTGAAAAAAATTAATTATAAATACACGATTTGTTCTCTATATATTTGATTTTTTAAAACGTCGACCTTGCTTACTTTTTTAATTAAAATAATCTATACACAAATAATACACAAAAAGTTTACAAATGTCAAGTTTTTTTGTGGATAACCTATATGAAAGTCTATAACTTTTACTTATTTAATTTTTTACCCAGCACCTTATGCAAGGTGCTGGATTTATATTTTTAACTTTTTATATTTTTTATTCAACCAGACTACTAAGATTGGGCTTGCTATAAATAGAGAAGAATATGTCCCTAAAATAATACCCATTGATAATGTTAAAAGTAAATACCTTAAAGCTACTCCCCCAACAAAAAATATAGCTCCAATCGCCAATAAGGTAGTTAAAGAGGTATTAATTGACCTAACCATTGTTTCGTTTAAACTTCTATTAACTATTTCTGGATATTTTCTTTCTATGTTTTTATTTTTTTCAAGAGATAGATTTTCTCTAATTCTGTCAAAAACAACAACAGAGTCATTAATAG
>JAAXQB010000062.1 GCA_012329085.1 Methanosarcinales archaeon
AGGAATTTTAAGTATCCCGCTGGTGATATGATTAAAACTAAAAATAAACAGGAAATAGATATATATATAAATACACTAAAATATATCGGTATTGTTAAAGCAAATATAAAAGCGTCAAAACAACATATACCTTATCTGGTGAAAAAGGACGAAACCCTAAACAAACTTATAGCACCCGTTGGCACATGGACAGATTATATTACAACTTTTGAATACAAGGAAGCCTTAAAACGAGGTTATGAAATTGATATTTTAGAGGCTTATCTTTACACGAAACAAGAGAACCACTTTAAAGAATATGTTGACCATTATTATAACATCAAGAAAACAACAAAGGGAGCTAAAAAACAAATAGCTAAGCTTATGTTAAATTCTGTGTACGGCAAGTTTGCACAAAAGAGAACATATGAAAAAATCGTTACTTTATCATATATAATAGAAAAAGGTCTAAATTTATCAGATTTTATGCCGTTAGGCTCTGATATGTATACAAAAGAGGAAACTTATTTTTATGATAGAAAAATCAACCCCATTTTATCTATTTTTGTTACGGCATATGCAAGACATGTGCTATACTTAGGAATAGAAAACATAATAAATAAAGGCGGTGAGGTTTATTATGCTGATACTGATGCTATCATAACAAATATAAAATTAGGTGATGAGTTAGTGTCTGATACAGAGTTAGGTAAATGGGATTTAGAGGAAGAAATAGAAAAATACATAGGAATAGATGCCAAGCTTTATATATGTGATGATAAGGTGAAAGCAAAAGGAATACCAAGGGCGGAACAAGAAAAACTAACTTATAGTAATTATAAAGATATGTTATCCGGGAAAGGGAAAAGTTTTAAATTTCCGAGTACAATAGGAGCAAAGGAACAATTTAAAAGAATTAATCATAACACGAGAAATTATATTTGTGAGATTGAAAAAACAAAAACGCTACTATCAAGTAATTTTAACAAAAGAATTTTGAATAGCGATGGGATAACAACAAGACCAATTGAATTAAACTAAAAGCTTTAAAATACTTATAAAATCTTATAATAAATATATCGAGCAACAACATGAGACACAGAGCTAAAACTGAACTCAATATAAAACTATGAATAACGAAAAGCAAAAAGAAAGAGACGCAATTATAAAAGAACTATCTACAAACTACAATTATGACCCCAAAGATATTTCTAAAATATTGAAAGATAAGGGGTTTAAAATGAACATACTCGTACTAGCATCACAAATAAGATATTTTAGATGGGAGGCTATTATAGAAAGTGAAAGATATAAACCAAATGAGGAGACGCTCAATCTTATGGACAAATATTTTAATAAATATCCTGATTGCCCTAGAACATTAGCCGTAAAGAACTTATTTAGTTAATGTTTTAATCACGAGCAACAACATGAGACACAGAGCTAAAACTGAACTCACAAAACACAAAATAAAACTATGACACAAACAATATTAAGCGCCGCACAGGCATACAAACAAAAAACATTCAAACAAATACAAGACTTCGAACATATATCTATACATATGGAAGTTACAGACCGAACAGCAAAAACTAAGGAAGGTAAAGAATTTAGCTTTAAAGAGGCAGGTCTTTACGATGAGGAAACTGACGAAGTGGTCAATGTAAGAATCCCTAACAGTGTTTTAGCACAACTTAAAATATTATACGCTGATAATGAATATATGACCCACTTTAAAGTAATTAAAAGCGGGGAAGGTCTTAATACAACTTATACCGTAAAGGAGGTAATTTTATAAGGGTTTAACCCTTATATTATTTTTTTAAATTTATAAATACAAAGGAGCTATAAAAAATATGGATGAAATGCTAAAACTTAAAATAAAAAGAAAACAAAAAACAATAGTATCAGATGAGCCACTATATAGATATGGTTATTGGCGCCAAGGATACACTAAAAAAGGAAAACAACGATGGGTATTAAGGGAGTTTCAATATGCTCTTAATGATAGATGTTATGGAAAAAATAAGAATGTTATAAGAGGTAAATTAGCTAATGAAACATGGGAGGAATACCATATTTATTTACAAAAATTGTTACCTAAAAATAAAAAAAAAGCATCGGAAGTCGATAAAGAAAGAATGAATAAATACAACTCATATAGGGAAAATATGGCTTTAAGATATGAACACTACTAAAGCTAAAATGTATAATAATATAATGATATAAGAAAAAATCTTATATGAAAATATAAAAATAGTGAAGCTTTATTATGATAGATGAAGAATTTATTATATTAGATAAAAAAGATTATATAATAGTAAAGATAATGATAATCACATGGGTACTCATGATAATAATCGCATTTTTAACCATTATAAGAGCATTATAATAATTTTTTTAAAATTTTGATAATATGAGCCATGAAAACGAACCTAAAAAGTATAAAAGTACAGACGCCCAAAGAAGAGCAAGCCGTAAATACTACTATAAAAAGAAAGTCGAGAAGGAGAATTTAATAAATGAAAAAAATAAAAAACTTAATTCAAATGATACCAGTTCTGACAGTATCGGTATTGGAGATACTGAAAATATTAGCCTTAATAATATACACCAAGATACAAATAATGATTTTGGAATTGATGCTGATGGTCAGCAAGATATTTACCAGTTTGATGAGCTTACTAATGATAAAACTTATATTATTAATGATAGTAATTATAGCAACATTGTTAATAACGATGAACAAACTATAACGGTAAACATTGATAACAACCAGTTAAAAAGCGTTTTAAGTATTTTTGTGTTGGGATATGTATATTTTAGAATCTATAATTTTTCTGATTCAAACACAATAGTACAACAATTAGAACAAAAAGAAGAATACTTAAGAATTATCGACCGAATCACTAATAAGCTAAAACTTATCATAGAGAAATATAGCTACTTACAAAAAATATATAATAATATAGAAGACTTTTTCTTTATTATAGATATTGTTTTATTGACTTCTGTTGTAGAGAA
>JAAXQB010000267.1 GCA_012329085.1 Methanosarcinales archaeon
AAATTATATACAGCGAGAAAAAATAATAATTTCCAAGGTAAAGAAATATGGAAATCAGACCAAATAAAATGAAATTTACAATAATTATAGAGAAGAATGAGGAGGGGAGTTATACCGTTATAGTACCTTCTCTTCCAAGGTGCATCACCCAAGGAGATACATGAGAGGAAGCAGTTACTAATAGTAAAGAAGCAATTGGGGGTATATTGAATCATTAAAAATTCTTGGAAAATCAATTCCATTGGAAGTTCCTGTCGAGGTTAATATTGAGTCGGTTTTATGAAACTTACAAGAATTAGCGGGGTTAGAGTTGTGAAAACGCTTAAAAGGGCGAGATTTGTGGAGATAAGGATGAGAGGCAGCCATTGTTATTTATATCATAAACAAAAGGATAGACTTGTAACAGTTCCCAGTTCATGCAGGAAAAATTATCGCTTTGAAGACTTTGAAATCAATTTTAAAACAAGCTGAGATGAGCATCGATGAGTTTAAGGAGTTTCTATGAAGATAATCTTTTTGTAACTGCTCACCCATATTGAAACACTATCAAGGGGCTTTGCATGCACTCTATATTTTACTACAATTTGGTCTTGTAATTTGGTAAAATCAACTTCGGAAGACTGTGGTGATTAATACCTCTCAAAAAGCAATCAAACAACTTTTCGTTATCATTATACTCGATTAGAGTGAGAAGTAAATGATTACAAAATATGTTACCTTTATTTATTCATGAGTCTTTAGTACATAATGCAAATAATGGGCACCCTATTCTTTATAGGCGGCACTGTTCCAAAATCCAGTTATTTTGGCATTTATTGCACACACGGATTTTCTGAATTTATGTCTCAGATGGTCAAAATTTGTACAAATCATTTTTGATTATTGCTTTAAAATAACTGGGAAAAGATATTGTGCCTTTATAGGCAATAGAATCATAAATTTAAAATTTTGATTAGACTATTATCGATGGTTACAAAGTATATAGTTTATGCAAGATATAATGGGGACAGTAATTTAATTTTTATTGTTATTGAATTTACAATGTGATTTCGAGAAATTTTGAAATTTAATACGCGGATAAATAAATTTGTTGAACAAATTATGAAATAACACCCATTTTTTTGAGAATGAATATCAATTTAATTATTCCACAACCAAAATATAATTTAAATGTTGGTTTAAGCACACATGCAGATCAAATAGGAAAAATCATGCTTGGGAATTTAAGAATATTTTATTAAATGGTGAATTTAGTACTGATGTTGTACTTGTATAATATGATACAAATACTGTGCTTGCAGGTGCTTTTATAGCTTCAAATATTCAGATAAAGACTATCCATATAAAAAGCAGAGTTTCGGAGTTTTGATTAGATGATATTAGAAGGGGATGATAGGGTTGTTATGAATTTTATTTTAAATTTTTTTTCATTTCAACAGAAAAATAAAATCAAAATCTTTTTAAAGAAGGAATTGATATTAATAATAAGATTTTTATAACTGGAGATATTATTATTTATGTAGGTTATCAAAATTTTGAGGTTTCAAAAAGTGAGTTTGATATTTTTAATGGATTGGGGCTTTATAGTAAAAAGATATGCAATTGTGTAATTGATGTATTGATTGGATAATATTTGGGTTAATCTGTACGAAGGTGGGGGAGAATTCGTAAAGAATTATAGGTGTGGTCCATAGGTGAATGATTATGGAAAAACAAAAAATATTGATAACTATCGAATTAAATTTAACTAAAATAAACATTGTAAATAAAAAATGCATAATATAAATCCTTTCACATCTATAATTATTGTTAATTTTAATGGAAAAACAGATTTAGAAGAATGCTTACCATCAGTTTTAAAACAAAATTATCCAAATTTTGAAGTTGTATTAGTTGATAATGATTCAAGCGATGATTCTATTGCGTTTGTTAAAATAAATTATCAGTCTATTAAAATTATTCAAAATAATAAAAATTACGGGTATGCAAAAGGCAATAATATTGGTTTTCAATCAACATCTGGAAAATATATTGTAGTTTTAAATCCAGATACTGTCGTTGAAAAAAATTGGCTATTAGAACTTGTCAAAACAATGGAAGAAAATCCAAAAACCGGCGTATGCCAGTCAAAAATATTGCTCTATGACAACTCTAATGCAATTAATACTGATGGCAATATGATTAATTTTCTTGGTTTTGGATGGGCAGGAAATCATACGAAAAAAGATTTGCATGAAACTAAAATAAAAAGTGTGTCTTATCCAAGTGGATGTTCTATGATTTTAAGGAGATCTACACTTGATGAAGTGGGCTTATTTGATGAAGATCTTTTTATGTATCACGATGATTTAGATTTGGGCATAAGAATGAGACTGATGGGTTATGATGTTTTATGTAATCCAAAATCAGTTGCATATCATAAATATATATTTGTAAAAAATAAACGCAAGTATTATTTTTTGGAAAGAAATAGGTGGGTTATTTTAATGAAAATTTATGAAAAAAAAACTTTATTTGGATTTTTACCTGCTTTATTATTTATGGAGTTTGGTTTACTCGCAATATCTATCAAAGAAGGATGGTTTTATGGGAAAATATCTTCATATAAATATTTATTTAAGAATTTAACCTTAATAAAAATTAAAAGAAATATAATTCAAAAAAATCGAAAAATTGATGATAAAGAATTGTTAAAAATTATGCATCCAATGATTGATTTTGAAGAAATTAACAATCCCATTCTTACACATATTGTAAATCCTTTATTATCGATATATTTTAAATGGATTAAAAGAATTTTGGGGTATGGGTAAATAAATAAAAAAAATAATATTAAAAATATGTTTAAATTTTTAATTGATGTGATATTTGTTAAACAATTTGCATATATATATATATATAATTATGGGATTGAAAAGATTATTAAAAATAAAGTATTTAAATGGAATGTTAAGTGGAGTCATATATGAAAGTAATTTTAATTCGCGGACGAGCAATAGATCCAGCAGTAAATAAGATTGCTAAATCTTTATCTCAAAATGGGCATGAAGTAAAATTATTAGTATGGGATAGACAGAATACTTTAAAAATTAAAAATAATGAAGGATATGAAATAAATAGATTTAATTTTAAAGCATCTTATGATAAATTAACATCAGTATTCTACTATCCAATATGGTGGATTTATATATTTTTCTTTCTTATGAGGGAGAAATACGATGTAATACATGCATGTGATTTGGATACTTTATTACCTGCAATTATTGTTAAGATTATTAAGAAAAAGAAGCTTTGCTATACTATTTACGATTTTTATGCTAATAATTTACCGGACGGTCAATTCTCCTTTATGAGAAAAGCTGTTAGAAGTTTGGTAGCATCAGTTGAGAAATTTGGAATCGAGTTTACTGAGGTGTTATTTTTGGTAGACGAGAGTCGATATGAACAAGTTAAAAGTGCAAAAATAAATAAAGTCGTCTATATTTACAATTCTCCGCCAGACTATCTTGATACAAAATACAAACAAAACTCAAGTGATCGCGTAGAGATTGTCATATTCTATGCAGGAGCAATTCATAGATCAAGAGGAATAGAACATATGATAAAAGCGATAGAATACTTAAATAATGTCAAATTGATAATAGCAGGTACAGGACCTCATAAAGACTTGCTTGAAAATCTGACTCAGAAAACAAAAGATAGGATTGAGCCTATGGGATGGATACCTTATGAGGAGGTGATTGCCAATAGTCTTAATGCTGATATTCTCTTTGCTTTTTATGATCCTCAGATTCCTGCCAATAGATATGCTAGCCCTAATAAATTATTTGAAGCAATGATGTGCGGAAAACCAATAATTACAAATGCTGAAACAACGGCAACTAAAATAGTAGAAACAGAGAATTGTGGTGTTGTAGTCCCTTACGGAGATGTGGAGGCAATAAAGGATACAATACTTAAGCTGAAAAATAATGCGGATTTGCGTGAGAGGTTAGGAAAAAATGGAAGAAGAGCTTATGAAGAGAGATATGGATGGGGTATTATGGAAGAGAGATTATTAAAAGCATATGCAAATTTAATTGATAATTGATGTGTAAAAAAATTTTGATGAAAATGAATAAAAAAAAACATTTAAATATATGTGTGATTTCGTGTCCCATTGGTAAGGCATTTATTGTCCCATTATCAAATATAAAAGAAGTGTTAGGTTCATCCTCAGATGTTTATGTTATTGTTGGAAGTGCAGAAAATGTAATGACCAAAGCGAATTTTGGTGGCATTCAAACTTATGAAATACAACATAAAAAAACAACAAATGTATTTACTCGAATTTTACGATATGTGATATTGGAGATAAAAGTCTCTTTGATATTAGCGAAGATATCAAAAAAGATTGATTTATACATTTTCTTTATGGAAGGGGATGCATTATTGCCAGTATTAACTACAAAATTACTAAGGAAAAAAAATATACGTTCATTACCCTCTTTAATCTCAAAAGAAACTAATGGACCTTACAAAGGTAAAGACACCTTTTCCATGATACTGATTAAATTGCAAAATATAGCCTATTATTTGTCAAACAAAATCATCCTCTATTCGCCCAACCTCATAGAAGAATGGAACTTAGAAAAATACAAAAATAAAATCTCCATCGCTCATGAACATTTTTTAGATTTTGATAAATTCAAAATAAAAAATAAATTTGATAAAAGAGATAATTTAGTAGGTTATATCGGTCGTTTAAGTGAAGAAAAAGGAGTTTTAAATTTTATTAAAGCAATTCCAGAGATATCAAAAAGAAAAAATAGTTTAGAATTTTTAATAGGTGGTGATGGACAGTTAAAGGAAGAAATTGAAAAAAATATAAATGAAAAAAATTTAAATGACAAAGTAAAACTTGCAGGATGGGTTTCTCGTGATGAATTGCCAAATTATATGAATGAATTGAAATTAATTATTTTGCCATCTTATACTGAAGGTTTGCCAAATATCATGTTGGAAGCAATGGCATGCGGCACGCCAGTTTTGGCTACACCTGTTGGTAGTATCCCTGATGTGATAAAAGATGGTGAAACCGGATTTATCATGAAAAACAATTCACCAGAATGCATTGCAGAAAATGTTATAAGGGCTTTGAATTATCCCAATTTTGAACAAATCTCCCTAAATGCCCGCATTCTCGTAGAAAAAGAATACACATATGAAAAAGCAGTTGAAAAATACAAAAAAGTATTAGAAAATATTTAAGCATATAATTTATGCAAATAAAATATAAATTTTAAAAAAAGCGAAATAATTATATATCCTTCACTCCAATAATTTATGTGAATAAAATTTTTATGAAATAAATATTTTGATAAAAAGAGTTAAAATGAATAAAAAAAAGTGACTAAAAATCTATAAAAAAGATAAAAAAATATTTAAGAAAAAA
>JAAXQB010000100.1 GCA_012329085.1 Methanosarcinales archaeon
CTTTTATACTGTTATCGTTATATATTGCTTTCAGAGAAAATATTTTGAAAGTATATACATCTTTTTGAAATATACCATTTGAAAATCTCGGCATCATTACAGCAGGAAAAGTTTCCCTATAATTGTACGCATAGTAATATTGAAAAACTAAAACAATAGATGTTACTAAAAATAATACTGAATATTTATTCATAATATATTAAGTTGTAAATTTTTTAAGAATCTTTAAATTTTCTTTTTTATAAGGCAAATATCTTATCGAAGGGTCGAACCAAGTTTTTTTGTCCATTATAGATTTTTGATGAGAAAAAGTGTTAAAACTATATTTATGATGATATGAACCTATACCACTTTCACCAACACCACCAAAAGGCATATTGCCATTAGCGGCTTGCATTAGACAATCATTAATTCCAATACTTCCAGAACTTGTATTATTAATAATAAATTCTTTAATATTTTTGTCTTTAGTAAATAAATATAGACTTAAAGCTTTTGGAATATTGTTTATAATATCTATGGTTTCATTTATGTCTGAATAATATATTATTGGCAAAATAGGTCCAAATATTTCATCTTGCATTATTTTAGAATCAACATTTATTCTGTCAAGTATAGTCGGCGAAATTTTTAACAACTCTTCATTATGCTCGCCACCAAAAACAACATTTCCTTCTTTCATTAATGCACTTAATCTATTAAAGTGTTTTTTGTTTACAATTTTAGATAAAAATTTGCTTTTTAATGGGTTTTTTCCATAAAAACTTATTAAAGTTTTCTTTAACTTTTCTGTAAATTCTTCTTTTATATCATTATGAATTAGCAAATAATCTGGAGCCAAACATGTTTGTCCAGAATTTAAAAATTTCCCCCAAATTATTCTTTTTACAGCTACATCTATTTGAGCATCTTTATGAACAATACAAGGACATTTTCCACCAAGCTCAAGAATAACAGGTGTAAGAAATTTAGCAGCTTTTTGATATATTATTTTTCCGACAGTTGCTCCACCCGTAAAAAAAACTAAATTATGTTTTAGTTCCAGCAAATCATTTACTGTTTCTTTATCGCCCTCTATAACATGAATATATTCTTTTTGGAAATTATCATTTATCAATTTCGCTAATACTTTAGAAGCGTTTTTAGCAATTTCTGATGGTTTTATTATTACACAATTACCAGCACATATTGCACCCACCAACGGAGCCAGACTCAAATGAAAAGGATAATTCCAAGGAGCAATAATAAGTATTTGACCCAAAGGTTCAGAATGTATTTTACTTTTTGCAAATTGTAATTGTATTGGCGTTGAAACTTTTTGTGGTTTCATCCATTTTTTAAGGTTTTTAATAGCACTTTTTAACTCATCATAAATTACAACATTTTCAGCAATAAATGTTTCATAATCAGTTCTTCCTAAATCTTTTTTTAAAGCTTTAAAAATATCTTCTTCATATTCTGCTAAAAGAGATTTTAGTTTTTTTAGCATATTTATTCTAAAATGATAATCCTTTGTTTTATCATTTTGAAAAAAAGTTTTTTGAGCTTGCCAAATATTTTTTATTTCTTTATTCATTTATCCAGTTTAAAGCTTCATCGAAAGTATAAAAAGATTTTAATTCACAATTTTCATCTTTATGGTAATGTTTTATTGGTTTAGCTACAATTATAGCATATTTTTTTAAATTCGTTTTTTGAACTTTTGGATACCAAATTGGTAAAATCCATTCTTTATCTGCTTTCTTCCAATTTGCATCTGTTTGGCTTATATCCTCTATGTATTTTTCAAGTGGGTATGTTTCTAAATATAATAAGATGTGTTCAAGATTTGTTTTTATATCATCAAATTTTAATTTAGAATTATCCCAATAAGAGTATAATGTATTGCCTGCTAATATCTTTATTTGTAAATTCATGACCAATAATAAAAATTTTCTTTTTCAAAATCAAAAGCTCCCCAACAGCCATAGCTCATTCTTTCTGTTTCACCAAGTACTTTCTCTACTCTATGCCACAATTTGAAATCAGTAAAAGTAAGTACATCTCCAACTTCAAGTTTTATGGTTTCATAATTATTTTTACTATATAATTTATGTTCTTTTTTCGTCTTTTTATTTATAATTATTTTATTATCTATAAGGCTATTATACTCTTGTCTATCGAAATTAAATACTGTAAATTCACCTCCAGAGTCAGGTTTTCTCAATAAAGTATAAATGCTTAATTGTTTCAATGTATCTATTTTGTTTTTTATTGCAGTATATGAAAATTTATTATTTCTTTTAGCATAATCATAACCTGTATGTACCTGTGTAAGACCTACCGTTTGCTCTTCACTACTAATTAATCTATAAGTTCCTTTTAAATAAAAATCATTCCTGTTTTGAGCTAAAATTACTCGCTTATTTCCATTTAACAAATTCATTAGTTTTTCAAACTTTTGACTTATATTTATACCCGAAATTTCATCAATCCTGAAATTATTTTCTTTAGTTTTTTCAAAGAAATCGCTTAAAACATTTTCATCTTCTTGTCCTGAAGAACAAGATTTTGGAAAAGTTTTAGCTCCTACATGTGGAGTATCAAAATCATTCTCTTTCAATAAGCATACTCCTTTAATTACAGTTTTTATTTCTTCTTTAGTAAAAACATTTTTAATAATAAATACATCTATTTTTGAAGAAACTAATTGTTTAAAAATATTTTTTGAATTATTTTTAAAATCATCATACCCAATGTACTGAATATTTAGTTTCGGATTTATTCCAAAAAGTTTTTTTATCAAGTCCATAAGTAAATACTTTTTTTATCGAAGCTATATGCAGAAAATCCTCCGTGTGTTATTCTTTCAATAGAACCTTCAAGTTTGTTTACAGAATGCCATAATTGCCCTCCCGAAAACATAGATAAATCTCCTTCTTCTACAAAAATTTCTGTTTTCAAAAAATTTTCTACAGAAATAGCTTCTCCTGTTTTGTCATTTATTACTTCATTATTATTATTTATAGCATGATATTCTGCTTGTTCAATATTATGAACTACCAAATTGCCTCCAATTTCTGGTTTTTGAATTAAAGTTATATAACTAACATGATTATTCAAGTTCACTTGTTCTTTTATATGGTTAAACATCAATGAGCCTTGAGGGTAAAAATTATTATCGGCATGTATTTTAATTTCACCATAATCAATAGGAATAATTCTAAACGAACCAGGCTGAAATTTTTCTTCTTTTGTTATACCATTTGGCGATTTTATACTTTCGTTGTTCTGAGCTAGTTTTTTAAAAAAGTTGTAATATTTATTCCTAATATCATAGCCGAGTGCTTTGTTTAACTTCTTAATATCTTCTTCACAATTCTTGAAATATACATCTTTATTTTCCTCTGTCAAACATTCAAAAACTGGAGGAATTGCTCTGTATCTATTATCTATCTGTGTAATACTTTTAGAAAGATCTCCATACAGTATATTTTTAATTTGCTTAATTTCATCTTTTTTAAAAAATTCTTTAAATACTAATAAATCATATTTCCGTGTATATAAATCGTTATAGTCAAAAACAACAGATCCATTCATTATATCATCTGTGTTTATAGATAGTTTTCTTAAAAAGTTTTCTTGTTTTTTTAATCCAAATATTTTATTAATAAATTTCATTTTTATTATTTTTGATTGATTTATAAAATGTCCTTTTTAAAGGAGTTTTCAAAATTGCAGGGCTATTTTCAAATAAA
>JAAXQB010000372.1 GCA_012329085.1 Methanosarcinales archaeon
GAGCGTATGAGAAAATCTCTGATTTTCGAACGAACGAGCGTATGAGAAAATCTCTGATTTTCGAACGAATGAGCGTATGAGAAAATCTCTGATTTTCGAACGAACGAGCGTATGAGAAAATCTCTGATTTTCGAACGAATGAGCGTATGAGAAAATCTCTGATTCAGGAAATTCTCAAAGAGAATTTCCTTCTAAAAATTTCTCCTTTGGAGAAATTTTGTTTTCGAATGAACGAGCGTTTGCTCGTGATTGAACGAATAATGTTCGAATAAATTTCTAATATTCTTGTTATTTTTCCTTATCCTCTAATAATAGAACTTACTTTTTATATAACTATATCCATTTATTTTTTATTTAGATTTAAAATATGGTATATTCATATTTACAACATTGGGCTTACATTGTATTATGCATCGATCACATCTCACACATTCCAATGAATTATATCCCTTTTCTAATTTGGAATAGGGATACCCTGTTGTACAGCCATCTAAACAATCTTTGCATCCAGTACATCCTTTTCTATCAACTTTTATCTTAAATAAGGATAGTTTATTGGTTAGTGCAAAAAGAAGACCTGCCGGACATAAATATTTACACCATGCTCGATGTATAAAAAGTCCACCAACAAATGCAAACATTAAAAAAATATGCCATGTATTTTCAAAACCTCGTCCTGCAAAATATCTGACATTTATGATAAATCGAAGTGCATGAATAAGTAGTGCATCTGGCATAACATCATAAACGCGTGCAAAAATAATTGCAGAAAATACAAGTGATATAATTAAAATTGGGTATTTTAAAAATCGTAATGCTTGATCTATTTTTTTAATTAAATTGAATTTTATTCGTATATTAAATTTATTAATTAAATTATGTTTATTTATTTTATTAAGTATATTTTGTCTATACAATTTATTAATTTTACCATATAGATTTGTTTTTTTATAAATCTTAGATGCGGGCATATATATAATATCTTGTGCTGTACCAACTGGGCATGCCATTCCGCAAAAAATTCTTCCTTTAAATATACCTGCTAATACTACTCCTATTGCAAGAGGTTCTTGATACTGTTTAAAAAAACATGGGTAATCACATATTGAGCATAAAATAAATGGAATTGGATATCTACAAAAGCGATCGAATGTATTTCGCCCGCTATAAAGAATTGATAATGCAATAATTAAAAACAATCCTTTCATAAATAAATATACATGTTTTGTTGTTATTTTAATATTCTTAAAAATAGTTATTTCTCCTTTTTATTGCATTATACCTTGTAAATACATATTTCTCAAAGAGAAATATGTTTTAGAAAATCTCTGATTTTCGTATTATATGCTCAAAAAAATTTTTAATTTCTTGTAAATAATAATAATCTTATATGCATTTATTAACTTAATTGATATTTAAAATTAATGATTTTTTATTAATATACAACTTAAATTATAAAATTATTTAAATTTAAATATTTTTATATTGAATAATTATCCAATAATTGCATTTAAAAAATATATGATGTCATTATATAGTGCATTATTAAATAGAATAAATAAATAAAATAAATATGCATTCATTTGATTTATTTTTTCATAGTATATAATTTTATAAATTATATATAGTAAAAAAAAATAAAAATGATAAACAATTCACTATCTTCTGATGAATATATGCATAACAGTAAAATTGTAAATCAAATGAGTTAATATATTGTACAAAACCCTATAAAATATTTTAGTATGGTTTTGCCATGTTGATTATGTTAAATTATGAGCAGCAGGCACATCCACCACTTGAACAGCCCGGTGTTGCCATAAAATCTTCCAAATTGTCGCTAGTAACTGTAAACATTTCATTAATGGTTCCATCAAACATACTTTTTGCTCCAATAACCATAACTTCATTTTGTTCAATAAGTTCTTTAATTCCTTCGGCATAAGTTATGATTTCTTGTGCTACAAAGGTTACATGTAATTTTGTAGCGTGTTCGCCTAACTCAACACCTGTTTTTTCTGTTGTATTTATGGCTTTATCTACTGCAGGTATGGCTTCTTCTACAACATACACCAGCTTATCAATTGCAAAAGGAAGATCAAGTGTTCCTTTTTGATGGGCTACAGTTGAATGTAAAGCACCACATCCTTCGTGACCCATAACTACTATTAATGGAGCTCCAAGTGCATGAACTGAAAACTCTAACGATCCTAGTGCCAACCCATCAACTGAATTTCCTGCTGTGCGTACACCAAACACATCGCCCATCCCTTGATCAAATAAAACTTCTGGAGCAACTCGGGAATCTGAACAATAAATAACAGAAACAAATGGCCATTGTCCTTCTGCATGCTTTGTTCTTAATCCATCCCAATCTCTGATAGCTTTATCTCCTGCAAGAAATCTTTGATTTCCTTTTAATAGTTCTGTCCATCCCGCTGCTGGATTTTCTCGTAGATTTTCAGATCGTTCATAGAATATTACTGGCTCTGGCTCTGGCTCTGGTTCAGCAACTTCTACTGATGGTTGTACTTCTTGTTCAACACACCCTGTAACAAAAATACTTGCTATTATAAGCACTCCAATAAGTGCTATTTTGTTAAGTTTCTTTAAATTTTTTAACATGTTTTAATATTTATTTTATATTGTTTTTTATTATATTTTAGTTTGAAAATATTCACTTCATTTATTTTTTATGTAGATCAAGTTATATGTTTTATTTAATCCGAGTTTCAAAGAAACAATCAAAATCGATATACAGATTTTAAAAACAATGCCACCATCAAAATCAATGGAATTGGATATTTATTAGCCACATGACTTACTAATTTCAATGTCATCACTCTTCTATTTATTAAAAATAGATGGATTTCATAAGTTTGGATATGTTACGACATTGAGACATTCCATCTTATAAAATTGAGCTTAAATTAAATAAAAAATACAAAAATCCAATTTTTAACAGCATCATTTTAAATAAATCAATCAAAAATTTTTTATATTTTTGTGTTTTTATTAATTATATTTCATTGAACAGGCAATTTAATGCTTTGATACTATATAATAATTGTTACATGATATAAATACACAATATTTAAATTATGTGCAATATTTTTAAAAATAATCGAATCTTTTTTATAATATAGTATAATAATATTATTATATATAATTATCAATCTAAATAAATATATTAATCAAAAGGAAAAATTGAAAATTTCTCTGGGTGTATATTTTTATAAATTATATATAATAAAAAAATTATTTGTAACCACTCAAAGAAGTTAAAAAAGTAGATGAATTGCATTTAATACAACTTAAAATGCATTTTCATACAATTCATTAATGATTATTGTGCCTAGTAGTTACAATTATTTAAACACGGTTGTTTAATATTTCTAAATTATCCCACAATTGCATCTACGCGTTCTGCAACAGCAGTGTCTGCCATATCAGCCCATGGAATAAATGTAAAATCGAAGTTATTATCTGCAACTATTTGTGGAACAGGTCCGCCAGGTAAAGCTGATGCCATATTAAATGTAGTTGCAGCTTTTGTTGCAAATTCTGGTGACATTAAAAAGTCCGCAAATTCAAGTTGTACATCAGTTGGATTATTTGGAATTACAAAAATACCTGGTTTTGCTATTGCTCCTTCTTCTGGCCAAATTACTCCAATTTCTCCATCTCTTACGCGCGTATTTAATAAACTAGATATGCCAACTGCAACCCTTCCTTCTTTTACAGCGGTAGTTACATCTCCTTGACTTCCTGTAATTTCTGCATTTTCAATTAAAGTTCTAAATGTATTTTCACCTAAATGATGGTAAAATGCAACTGTACCCCATGATCCTTGGCAACCAGTAGTTGGCATGCCTATTGGTTGATCAAAGTTTGCAAGTGCTTCAAGTGTTGTTGGAACATCTTCTCGTGCAATAAGATTGGAATTGTATATTATAACATATGCATCAGTCCACATTGTATGAATTTCTCCTGCTGGATCTGCAAATGTTGCAAGTTCAGTACGAAGTTGATAACGACCTGGAAATTCTGCTATAAGTGGTCTTGCTTGTTCGAGTAATTGAGTAACTTCTCTATGGTTGTAGCTAATTACCACTCCCCTTCCAATTTTTCCTTCTGCGATCGCAAGTCTTAGATATTCTCGTAAATCTCCGGATCCTGTTGAATATAATGCACCCTCTGCAAATCTTGGAGCTGCTCTAACAAAAGCATATTGTGCATCTCTAAACCCACCGCCACTCGTTTGATGCATATGTCCAATTGCTATTTCTTCTTGTTCTTCCACACATCCTGTGACAAGAATGCCTGCTATTATAATCAATCCAACAATTAGTATTTTATCAAGTTTCTTTAAATTATTTAACATATTTTAACACCTCTTTATATTATTTTTTTATTAAATTAAGTCTAAAAGTTTACACTCTATTTATTTTTCAATACACTCTAATTTTAAATATTTATTATTTAAATCAAAAAACATAAAATTTCTTTATTATGCATCATTATTCATATGTATTTAGATAGTCTCTAAATTTTTAATATTAATAAAATCAACAAATCAAATTTAATATAAATTACTAATTTATAAAAATATATTTAATATTATTATTTTTGAATCTAAATTATGCGACCCTCTACAAAAATGTTTATAAATGAATAATTTGATGGCATTGATTTTAATAAGATAAACATATATTCTTATTTTAAATAAACCAATCAAATTTTTTTATATTCTTATATTCTTATTTGTTTAGAGTTGTAAAACTTTTATTAGACATATAATTTAATACTTTATTCTATATAGTATTTGTCATTTGTTGGAATCATGTGATATTTAAATTATATGAAATAATGTTATTGCAGACAGTTATTAATTTAATTAATATTTAAAATTAATTAATTTGTATTATTATTATTTTATAATACTGCATTAATTAAAATATAAAATCATTTAAATATAAATATCTGATGTATATTAACATATAATGATTGCATGTATGCGTTTTGCAACAATAATCTTTATTATATTTTCCTATAATTTGAATATAAAATTAAATCCATAATTTGAAATTATTTTTGAAACATGTCTATTAGGCAAAGGCGATGCCGCATTAAATTTATTTGTAAATTTTGTTGCAAATTTTTATGATACAAAAAATTAAATTTTTTTCTCTGTATAGCAATTTTACAAATTATATACCAATGTTCGTTCAATTACGAGCTACGAGAAATTTAAAAAATTTCTTTGAATATCATTCTGAAAAAATAAGTGTTAAATGTATAACTTTATAAGTTACATACACTTAAAAAATTAGCAAATTTAAGTTGTATATCAGTTAAATTAGCTGAAATCGCAAGACTTCATTATGGATGCATTTTTAAATAATGTTGCCATTACAAAAATTTAAATTCCCCTTAAATCTTATCAACTATTCCTATAATTTCACATATATTATTTATCGAATAATCTGCAATTTTAATAATATTTTCTGTCGTATTTCCATTTTGAAGTGTGACTACTGAAACATCACTTTCAATCATTGCAGGAATATCATTTGATGCATCTCCCACCATAACAACCACATATCCTTCGTCTTTTAAATCTGATATTAACTTTTTTTTCTGTTTTTGGTGTGCTTCTGACAAAATACAACACCCATCAATATTTAATTCTTTACTCAAATTCCTAATCGAATATTTTGAATCTCCTGTTGCAATAAAAACATTAATTCCTTTCTCTTTTAAAATTTTAATTGTATTTTTTGATTCAGAAAAAAGAGCACCACTTGTTGCCACAGTATATTCAATTTCCCCCTTATGCGTATCTATTATCACAGCAGAACCATAATCATCTCTTTTAATTCTTTTTTTTATTACTCTAATTGAGTGTTGAAGATTTTCTACTGTTGTATTTTTATCTTTTAAAATATTATTTTTATTTATTGGAAGATTGCAATAAATTATTTTCCAATCCATCAAATCTAAAAAATCTGTAATCAAATTATCAGGATTTTGTTTTTCTATTAATTCAATTGATTTTTCTTTTTTTATAATAACTAATGCTCTTCCTTTTTTTTCATCAACTATATCAACGGTTTGCCTATTGCATATAAATTCATTTGTATTTGCAACTTTTATCACTCTTTTAATGCCTGCAAGTGTTCCTGCATAATCAAAGACTACAGCATATTTTTTATTTTTATTATTTGTGGGCATTTAAATTTAATAATTTGGGCAAAAATGTTTAATTTTTTTGGCTTTTTTTATAGCTCGTGATTGAACGAATAAACTTTAATATATATAGTATAACTTCTGCTTATTTAGAATTCAGGTGGACATATAAAATCATTCCATCTCATTATTAAATTTTTATTTGTATGCTTCATCATGATGGGCAAAGTCCAAAAAGACAACTTTGTGCTCCACTTCATTCACCTCATAAATAAGCACAAAATGTCCGATGTGAACTCTCCTTTTACCTATAAGCAATTCACGAAGAGGTTTGCCAAGATATGGTTTTTCTGCGATTTAAATTACTTTTTTTATAGCTCATTCAGAATGAATGAGCGTTTGAAAAAATATTTGATTTTTTATTATAATATTATAAATCGAATTGTCTTTCTTTTTTATTTTTTCAAGTTTCTTTCTTAATTTATTACTAACTTCTATGCCATATGGTAAACCCATCCTCTTCTCCAATTTTTTATATTCTGTATATACATTAAAAACTATATTGTTTGTTCTTTTATTCTTCAACTAAAAACTCTTTTTTTAAATTCGTCATAACTATATCGTTTACTTTTCCCTTCTTTTATCTCTTGCTCAACCGCTTTAATATTCTTTATAAACTCTTCTTTAATCATTTCTTCTGGTGGATAGAATTGCCCCTCAAGAGCATTAATAATGCTTTTCACTACCCTATATTTTATTCTTTCTTCTATTATTGGAACAAGTCGCTCCACAAGTTGTTCATCTTCAATCATTTTCTTCTTTTTCTCCTTTTTTATTTTTTGTTATACAAATATTCAATGACACTCTTTTATAGTATATAATTTATAAATTATATGCTGGGATAAATTTTTTTAATAGCTCATTTGAAGCAAATGAGGGTTATTTCGTTCTTTGCGTTTATCATCTCTTTTCTTTAAACAATTTTTTCAAGTTTTTTGGTTTTTGTGCCTACATCTATAATATATCTTTTATTTACTCTTTTAAATATATTTTATCTCGTTTTTTATTTTTTCTATTATGAATTTTATTTTTATGATTATATTACAAATAAAGCCGCATAACAATGATTTAATATACTTAAATAATTACAATACATTACCTCTAATAACCTTACATTCTTTATACATTTAATATTTTTTAAGCTAAATTTTAACTTCTGTGGCTTTATTTACTTCTTTCATTTTCTTATTCACAATCAAATTCTTTTAATTTTCTATTGATGTCTATCAAAAAGCTTGTAATTTTTTTATAGCTCGTTCGGAACGAATGGGCGTTTGCTCGTGATTGGATGAATGGGCGTTAGTATATAATGCATAATTTTTTTCATTTAAGATGCAGATTTACACAAAGTTTTTATTTGTACAATCTGCAAATTTATATATTTTTAACTTTCACATTCAATCTTTTAAATCTCTTTCGATTATTTAGATTTAAATTCTCCTGGCAAAATAAAAGAATTTGAAGGAACCACACATCCAGCATTTATCATACTATTAACCCCCGTATTCACCCCATTCCCCATAATTACACCAAGCTTTCTTTTACCAGAATCGACAAGCTTACCTTTAAGCATAACTCTCACA
>JAAXQB010000355.1 GCA_012329085.1 Methanosarcinales archaeon
ATTAGAGATTTTCTTAAACTCATTCTGAAAAGTTTGAGTGTTTACGCCCATTCGTTCGAAAATCAAAGATTTTCTTAAACTCATTCTGAAAAGTTTGAGTGTTTACGCCCATTCGTTCGAAAATCAAAGATTTTCTCATACGCTCATTCGTTCCGAATGAGCTTTCCAAATGTGCTTTCCAAATGTGCTTTCCAAACGAACCATCAAAAAAATCTTATCAGAGATAATTTTAAGCCTATTAAATGATACACTTCTTGGCATAGTTGGTTTATTGTATAATCATAAGGATTTTAATATTTAGACACAAATTTTTATAGCTCATTCAAAATTAATAATCATTTGAAAAAATCTTTAATTTTTGATGCGTTATTGAAATGATTTTTTTATGGATATTTGGTATAGAAATATTGGTATCTTGATTTGAGTCTTAATTGATTTGTGGAAAAGCAAGAGAATTTATATTTTGGTATGGACTATATGAATTATATCATCTAATAGTGTTTTTACCACATTTTTGAATGATGAGTTAAAGAGAATATAATTCACAATCTCTGATAATAATGTTTTTTATAAAATTAAAATTGTATAACATAATTTACTTTTTATTATTAGGATTTTTAAATAAAATCTAATTTAAACAATGTTTATATATTAATATGATATATTATTTAATTAAGATAAGCAATTAATTTATACAATTGTAATAAGAAAATTCAATTGCAATTATTTATTAATAAAAAGATTAAAGTCAAAAACATTTGATTTATATTTATGTAATTAACTTTATATATATTGTGCTTATCGATTACAATGATTAATTGGTAAGATATATTAAATGAAATAATTTTAAAATTATTCTCTAAATTAAATAATATATGGTAAATTAAAAATTTTCCATATGTTTTATATTTTTAATTTGAAATATTATAAAAATTTTTTGTGTAATACCAATGATTAATAATAAGGATAAAATAAACTATGATAAATAAAACCACATTTCAGAAAATTACAACATTATTTTTTACAACATTGATGATAACTTCTATATTCATGGCATTTTTGGTGCCTATGGTAGCAGGAGCATCAACTCCAACGATGAGTATTATACCGACAACTCATGAAGTTCTTGAAGGTGAAACTGTAACTGTATCGATAATAATAGATAATGCGACAGACATTGCAGGTGCAATGGCAAGAATTGAATTTAATCCATCTATTGTATCTGTAGCATCTGTCGAAGATGGAACCTCATTTGGACTTATAGCATCCAATTATAATAATACAGAAGGATTTATAAGAATGGCAGCAGCAAGAACAGATGTAGTTGGTGAAGATCAAATAGTTTTTGCAAACATCATATTTCAAGGTATATCACCAGACACATCAGAATTAATTTTTACTAATGCAGAAACAAATTGTGTCAATGGAACTATGTCAGATGCGGCATTCAATAATAATGCAATCGTTGTGAATGAAGAACCCCAACTTATAGATCCAGTCCCAGTACCAGGACTTACGCTCATCGGACAAGTTGCATCATCAAGCTTGCTTTTAGCAATAACTGCCTTTGGATTAATGAAAAGGAAGGGAGATTAATTCTCTGATATTTTTAACTCGACTTTGTAATATTACAAGATAAACCAGTCTTATGAAGCGGTATAATCTTAAACTGCCCAAGAAAGCAAAATTGATATTGGGTACTTAAATGGGTAACTAATCTGACAAAGTAGAATTAAATTTATCGAAATAATGTTTATTATCTATGAGAATGAACAAACGCTCATTTATTTGAAAATTAATGATTTTCTTAAATTCATTCTGAAAGAATATGGGTATTTACGCTTATTTGTTCTAAATGAGCTTTTCGAATGAGCTGTTTAAAATTATTCTCTGTACAAAATAAACAATCGTTCTTTTTAAGAACGATTTTTATAAATTATATACAATCAAAAACCAAATTAAATATAAAATAAAATTAGAAATTACAATATTATCTAAAATAACATAATAGGAATAAAAAATATGAAATTAAATAAAACCAATAAGAAAATATCATCTTTGCTTTTTTCGATATTAATGATAACCACTGTGTTCGCAGGATTTGTTACGCCTGCAATGGCAACAGATGAAGAATTAGAATCAGCAAATATTACATATGATGCAACAACATTTAATGAGAATAGTATAATATATAAAGAATTAGAATCAGCAAATATTACATATAATGCAACAACATTTAATGAAACTAAATTTAATGATACTAATATAACTATACTGTTAAATGATTCAAATCCAAATGTGGATTTATTTATTAATAATGAGACAATTAATAATGCAATGTATCCTTTTACAGCAAATGTTATGGAAAATGTTGATGTGACAAATGTTGTAAATACAAATATTGCTAAAACTACAAATGAAAATATATTACAATTGCCACGAATAATTGGCAGTGTAAATACAAGTAGTGCAAGAAGTGTATACATATCTGGAAACCACGCATTTGTTGCAGATTGGTGGAGTGGCTTACAAATAATAGATATCTCCAATCCAAGTTCTCCATTTATAATTGGTAATGTAGATACACCAGGTGGGGCAAATGGTGTATTCATATCTGGAAACCATGCATTTGTTGCAGATTATAGAAATAGTGGTTTACAAATAATAGATATCTCCAATCTAAGTTCTCCATTTATAGTTGGTAGTGTAGATACACCAGGTGGGGCAAGAGATGTATGCATATCGGGAAATCATGCATTTGTTGCAGATGCAGAAAGTGGTTTACAAATAATAGATATCTCCAATCTAAGTTCTCCAACTATCGTTAGTAGTGTAGATACACCAATTTATGCACAGGGTTTATTTATATCTGGAAATCATGCATTTGTTGCAGATTGGTGGAGTGGCTTACAAATAATAGATATCTCCAATCCAAATTCTTCATTTATAATTGGTAGTGTAAATACATCAGATATGGCAACAGATGTATTCATATCTGGAAACCACGCATTTGTTGCAGATTGGTGGGATGGTTTACAAATAATAGATATCTCTGATCCAAGTTCTCCAGCCATTGTTAGTAATGTAGATACACCGAATTGGGCACGGAGTGTATTCGTATCTGGAAATCATGCATTTGTTGCAGACCGTTTTGGTGGTGATTTACAAATAATAGATATCTCCAATCCAAGTTCTCCATTCATAGTTGGTAGTGTAGATATCCCAGACGAGGCACAGAGTGTATTCGTATCTGGAAATCATGCCTTTGTTGCAGATTTGCATGATGGTTTACAAATAATAGATATTTCTGCTATTGTAGATGGACCAATAAAACCAGAACCAAATCCTGAACCAATATCACTAATAATTGCACCTGAAATAACAGAGCTTAATATAATTGATACACAACAATTTAATGCAACTGTGTTACCAGAAGGTACAAATCAAAGTGTAACATGGTCTGTTGATAATGAAACCATTGGAACAATTAATGTAACAACTGGTTTCTTTACAGCATTAGCAGAAGGAACTGTTAATGTAACTGCAACAAGTGTTGTAAATGAAACTATTATAGGAACTGCAATTGTTACTGTAGCAAATCTAATAGAATCTGCAAATATTACATTCTCTAATCTTTATATATCTCCACTCGTAGGAGAAATGCCGCATAACATAATTGTAACAGCCCTTGTTAAAAACACAGGTGGAGAGGCAGGAGAATTCACTGCAAATCTTACAATTGATGGAATTATTGTTAATAGTACGATAGGAACACTTGGTGCAGGAGAAAATACAACTATAAGTTTTACACATACAATTGATACTGCTGGAACTTATGATGTTACAATTAATACATTATTACCAGTAACAGTAATTGTGACAGAACTTATAACAGAGCCTGCAAATATCACACACTCCAACCTTATTGTAACACCAGATTCGGGATATGCACCACTTGATATAACTGCAACTGCAAATTTTGAAAACACAGGCGAAAGTATAGGAGAATTCAATGCAACTTTTGTTATTGATGGGGGTATTGTTGATTATGAAATAGGAACACTTGATGCAGCAGAAATTACAACCGTAAACTTTACACATACGATTGATACAGCTGGAAATTATAGTATTGGGATATCTGAATTAACACCAGTAACAGTAACTGTAACAGAACATATAATACCTGCAAATATCACACACTCCAACCTTATTGTAACACCAGATTCAGGATATGCACCACTTGTTATAGTTGCAACAGCCCTTGTTGAAAACACAGGCGGAGAAGCAGGAGATTTCAATGCAACATTTATGATTGATGGAACTATTGTTGATTATACAACAGGAACACTCAATGCAACAGAAAATACAACTGTAAGCTTTACACACACATTAGATGTAGCTGGAATTTATAATGTCACAATTGATGCATTAGCACCAACAATAATAACTGTAATAACACCACCTGATAACTTCACTCTAACAACAAATACTGTTGGGGGTGGAACGGTAATAAGAAATCCAGATCAAATAGAATATGTAAATGGAACTGTGGTAAGTCTTACAGCA
>JAAXQB010000231.1 GCA_012329085.1 Methanosarcinales archaeon
ACCAAAGTCATGGGTTAATGGATATTATAACTGCAATTAGAAACATTAATAAAAGTAATCTTGCAGACATAGGAGGTGCATTGTTAAATCGTGATACACCTCAATTCGAAAAACTGGTTAGTGAAAGATTGGGTGTTACAACAAATATAACTTATGTACTTGGTCATAATTTAAACAATCCATATACTTTTTATAATTTATCTACTGGCGATTATGCCGTAATAGTATTGTGTAACACTACAAAGCCCGAATTTAAAATTTTATCAACTACTACTTTTCAGGTATTGGAATCCCATATAATTATTAATGCACCCCATAATAATCAAGAAGTAATAGAAAATACCCCATGGATTGAAGTTGATGTAACACTTAATCCGCACATTCCTAATGTTCGATATGCTGCAATTCTTATACATGAAGATGCATTTCGTGCAAATATTGAGATTGATAGTGATGGAACACGACCAAATACAAGTATGCATATAAATAATATACACATTAGCAAACATGTACGAGATATGTTTTTTGATGAATTTAATGTATGTTTATATGAAGGATCATTTACAAACATAAGAAGTGCATTAACTAATGTAACTAGGAATAATATTTATAATAATAAATTAAATATCATAAATGTGATGGTTGATGTTATTGGAAAAAATAGAGTTAGCATGCATGTACCAATGGATGCAGATGAAAAAAAATTTAATTTATATACCTGGGGTCTTAATAGAGGAAATTATATATTATCAATAGCAGCAATTTCTGAAAACGGTTTACTTGTAGGATTTAATCAAGTAAATATTGAAATAGTAGAGTTGCCAATAGGACTACTCGACAATCAAGAAGGAGTTACACCCCCTCCAGAAAGACCACCCACGGATCCCCCAATAGATCCAGCAGCCGACATAACAATAATACAACATATATTAATTTTACCTAAACAAACAACATTCCAAATTGGTGAAACAGTTCAATTTACTGCAACTGTATATCCAGAAGGTGCAGATCAAAGAGTGGCATGGACAGTTGAAAATCCAGAGATCGGAACAATAGATGAAAATGGATTATTTATAGCAAAAGCAATAGGAACTGCCAATATATTTGCAACAAGTATAGCAGATCCAGAAACACACAACATTTCAACTATAAATATAGAGAGTCCAGTAGTTCCAGCAGCAAATCAACCAATCTCATCCATATCCATTTCATCCAAACAAACAGCAACTCAGATTGGCGAAACAATTCAATTCACTGCAGATGTGTATCCAGAAGGTTCAGATCAAAGAGTGGTATGGACAGTTGAAAATCCAGAAATGGGGACAATAGATGAGAGGGGTCTTTTTACAGCAAAAAAAACAGGAGATGTGGTTGTAGTTGCAACAAGTGTAGCAAATCCAGAAATGGATTGTTCTACAATTGCAACGATAGAAGAACCAGTATCGGATTTACCATGGGCATGGATTGTATTAATTATAATTATAATAACAATAATAGCAGCAATCGCACTTAAAAAAAAGGAGAAGGTATGATAAGAAAACTTACAACATCACTTTTATTTTTTTATTATTAGTTCAACCAATACATGCATTAGAAATAATTCCAGAAGATCCAGTAATTGGAGATGATGTATTAATACGAGGTATAGCATCCCCTGGAGAACTTGTAGAACTGACAACCGTTTTTGAAAAAAGAGTTCCAGTAGTGAATGGAAAATATATTCATACATTTGAAGGAATTAGAATTCCTGATAAAGACAATGTATTTACAGTAAATTCCAAATCTGTAAAAGATTTAACTGTTGCTGTAAGATTGCTAATAATTTGGATTCCAGTAAGATCGGATGCATTGAATGGTATTGCAACTGTATCGCAAACTAATGTGCCTGCTGGAACATATACAATAAAAATACATGGAGATGCAGCCCCTTATGAAACATATGTTGATTTGACAATAACTGCATCAACAACAGTGACTGCAGATTTGAATGGTAATTTTGAATTTAGTCACTCAACAGCTGGAATACCCCTTGGAACATTTGATCTTAGAGTTGGTGGTGTGTCAAGAACAGTAACTTTGCATGGACAAACCCCAATAGAACAAACTTCTACGACTCCAATTGGAGGTGGCGGAGGTGGAAGAGTTATACGATTAGATGACACAGAACAAACAGATAATGAAAAAGAATTAAATGAAATCACCCCATTAGAAATAGAAGTATTACCTGAATCAATACTATTTGAAGATTTTGTTAGAATTTCAAAAATAGAAAGTGCAGTTCCTAAATTTATAAAAATCACGGATACCAATATAATTGGAATCAGAATAACAACAATAGATGATATAGAAAACACATCAATAACTATACAACAGTTTGAAATTGCACCAAAAAACATTTCAGAATTACATGGAGTTTATAATTATTTTAAAATAAATAGTGAAATTCAATCAGAAAATATTGAAAATATATCCATTGATTTTAAAGTTAGAAGGAATTGGATTACAGATAACAATATTGATAAAAATACTATAAAACTAAATAGATTCGATGCATCATTAAATGAATGGAGTGAATTGCAAACAAAATTCATAGATGAAAATGATTTATATTTATTTTACACTGCAGAATCTTCGTCTTTTTCAATATTTGCAATAACTGGAATGGAAAAAGAAACAATTCAAATAATTGATGATGCAAATTTAGAAGAAGGTCAAGAAATTGAAAAAACAAATGATGAAGATGAAACTTCCATCATACCAAATTTTAACATATTTTTTGTTACAATTACATTTTTAATGGCATGGGTATTAATAATACGAAATAAAAAAAATAAATGAGGTTAA
This sequence comes from Methanosarcinales archaeon, assembly GCA_012329085.1. Next base: position 2,845 of record JAAXQB010000231.1, read on the forward strand.
ATATGATGTATTCTTATAATTTGGATTTTAATTTATACAACACATTTCAATGAATCTATAGTTTTTATTATGTATAATTTATATATAAAAAATCTTGATGTGGCAAATATTTTTTTATAATATATAATTTGTAAAATTTATTTTACAAATTGCATATTTAACACTCAAACTTTTCATAATGATGTTCAAAGAAAATTTTAATTTCTCGAAATTTCAAACATTTTAGTTAATATTTTGACTAATTCTTTTTTTTTAATATTATATTAACTTATAAATTTATATACTAAGAGAAAATTTTAATTTCTCATCAAGTATATTTTTAAAATAAGGTTTAATTTTTCTGTAAATTTATATAATTTTATAAATATGATTTTTTTTATTTTTGTAGTAGTATATAACTCGACTTTGCCATATTACAAAATAAGCCAATTATATAAAGCAGTATGACATCAAACCATTCAGAAAAGTAAAATCAATATTGGACGGTTGAATGGAAATCCAATCTGACAAAGTAGAAATAATTTATAAAATTATATACTGGGAGGAATTTCCTTTTTTCTCGTAAAAATCTCCAATATTGTGAAATATTATTTGTGAATTTGACATACAATTTCCAATTATAATATCCAATTTCCTTATATTAATATTATAAGTTTTATGCAATAATGTTTTTTAATCACGATATCATTTATACTAACATATCTTGCACCTAATATAATACATTTTTTTTAAATTTTTATTATAATTTTATTTGAACCCTCTAATAAAATCAAATATTAATGTAGCTATAAAGATAATTTCTATCATTACATAAGCCAACACATATAAATAAAGAAAAGTATTAAATCGTAATGCAAAAAATAAATGAAGATAAGATTGATAAACTTATTAAATATATGTTTACAACTCCCAGTTGGTTTAAATCTTTTTATATATCCTTTATTCTTTCCATAATTGTGGGGATAGTTGCTTTAAGATTCGGAGAAGGGATATTAGAGGGTGTAATTTCTGGATTAATATTAATAGGGATTCCTTCAATATTATCTACAATAGGTACCTATTTGGTCACTATGTGGTCAAATGAAAAAATATCAATGTCTGGATCCTTGTTTTTATCAATGGTGTGCGTTATTGTTATTAGTATTATTTGCATATTTGGTGCAATTATCTCGTATTTTTTAATACCCATATAATATTTCATGTATATATTACAGCACTTGGAGCAATCTTTGTGATTAGAATGATTGCAATTTTTATAACTTCAAAAAGTAATATTTTAAAAGTAGTTGCACCTGCATCACTTCAAACTGTTTTTGGAGGAATTGGAATTTTATTTTTCAATCCACAAATGGAATATTTTATATTTTTAATAATTGGATGTGCCATATTTGTATTTGCAAGTGATATATTTTTTCGACATACGAATATACCAATGAAAAAATTATTTGGGGTGAATACACTCACATTTATTAAAAGTTACCTTTCTCATGTCAAAGACGGTTCAAATGATATGGAAGAACTGTTTAAAAATATCGGCGAATATGTAACAGTCCCCATAACTGTATTGAATTTCAAAGATATGAATGGTAAAAATAAAGCAACAATTATAATTCCCGCAATTCATCCAGGTCCTATTGGAGAGATTGGAAGTGGAAATTTACCAGACAAGATTGCAGAAAAATTTGATGGAATAGTATTTGTACCGCATGGAACTACAACACATGATTTTAATTTAACAGCTGCATCAGAAATTGATAAAATCATATTTGCTGCAACCGTAGCATTAGATCAAATGGAATATACTACTTATGCAACAAAATCAATTCGCTTAAAAATCAATAATACTTCAGTTATAGGCCAAAGATTTGGAAAGTTTGAACGATCCATAATGATGACAGTAACACACTCACCAATGCCTGCTGACGATATTGATTTTTCAATAGGAGTTCTTGCATCAGCAAATGCGTGTAATAATGGAATGCAAAATGCAGTTCTTATAGATGCCCACAATTGTACAGATGGAAGTCCTAAAATAATTACACCTGGAAGTAAAGTTGCATATGATATTATTGAAATTACAACTCTTTTAGCAAAATCATTGTTTGATATTAAAGAAGATGAAATTAAAATTGGAGTTGCGGCATTGCCTCCAATGTATTCAAGACACGAGGGAATGGGACCACTCGGAATTAGAGCAATTGTCATGGAGGTGTCAAATCAAAAAACTGCTTTTGTTTTAATTGATGGAAATAATATGATTATGGGATTAAGAGAGAAAATCATAGATAAATTACTTGTTAATGAAGCAGAGATAATGACTACGGACACACATGTTGTAAATGTTAAAAATTCAAAAAATTACATAGGTATGCGAATCGATTCAGATGAATTAATTTCAATAATACAATCAGTTGTAAATGATGCGATCAATGATCTTGAGCCCACAGAAGTTGGAGTTGCAACAACATTTGCAAAAGATGTTTCAATATTTGGATCCTATAAAACATCAGAAATTACAAGTACTCTTGGTACAATTTTATCCATGAGTAGAATGCTAATACTTTTAATTATTATGCTTTCTATCACACTTCTTGTTATCATGTTTGATTGGATTGTATAGCATTATAATATCAATTTTACGAGATTTGAATAAGCATCAGTGATGTTTTTAAATATTTAATAAATATTATTTATATTTTATAATAATATAAATTACATAATTTCAATAAATGGTATTGCATATGCATTATTTTATATTTATAAAATATATTTTCCTATAAAAACATATACTGCATATAAAATAAGTTCAAATTATTAATAAAATATAGTATATTTATATTCATTCATTCTGAATGGGCAAACGCTCATTCATTCTGAATGAGCTATTAAAAGGATTCGTTTTTAAAAATTACTTGTGGAAAAAATTTAAATAAAACATTTGAAAATAAATTTTAAATATAAAAAATTGAAAATTTTTTTAATTCTTTCATATCAAAAATCAGAGATTTTTTCTTACGCTCATTCTCTTCGAGAATGAGCAAACGCTCATTCATTCTGAATGAGCTATAAAAAACAAGTATTAAGATATACAATTTTATAAATTATATACTAACGCTCATTCTCCTACGGAGAATGAGCTATAAAAAAGAATACATCCTACATATTTTATAGAATAATAGTGATGATAATAAAATAATGATGATAATAAAATAATAAGTGTAAAAATAAAATATACATCAGCCGGGACTCGAACCCGAGTTCGAGCGTTGGCAACGCCCGGTGATAGCCACTACACTACTGATGTGATGTGAGATATGCCCAGACCCGGACTCGAACCGGGGACAACTGCCTCTTCAGGGCAGCGCTCTCCCAACTGAGCTATCTGGGCACATTAAAAATGGGCCCACTGCGATTCGAACGCAGGATCTCCGCCATGTCAAGGCGATGTCATGACCAGCTAGACCACGAGCCCTTTCATGAGTTTTATGGAAATATAAATACTACAACATCACTTATAAACTTTTGTATTTATTCAGGAATTTATTAAAATTAAAATCATTTCAAACGAATAGAAGTTTTTTCTCGATCTTCTATATATATGGCATCAGTGAATTTTACTACACCTGAACTGCCCATGGATATACTATGCACTCTTGCATTTCCTTTACCAAATAAATTAGACTCCTTTAAAAAATGCCCTGTTGTAACTCCTGTTGCTGAAAATATAATGTCTTTTCCCGGTGCAAGTCTGTTTACATCAAGTATATCGCCTATATTATATTCATTAATTCCCATATCAATAAGTCTTGGCATTTTTTCTGTAAGCTCTTTATTAATATAATCAATTGATTTATTATTTGCAATAGAAGGCAATACAAGCCGCGCAAGTATTTTTCCACCAAGTATTTTTATTGCAGCGGCAGTAAGTACAGCTTCTCCTGCACCACCCATACCCATAACCACATGTACGCCAGATCCACGAATTGCAGTTGCTATACCAGGTATTAAATCGCCATCTTCAATAACTGACACTCTTGCACCGCAGTCCCTAATTTCTTTTATTTTCTTTTTGTGTCTTGGTCTATTTAATATAACTACAACAAGCTCATCAATACTTCGATTTAATGCTTTTGCAACAATATTAAGATTATGAGCACAAGGTGCATCAAGATCTATCTTTTGATCTGGATTTTCTTTTTCATACTTGACAACATCAGAACCTACTACAATTTTATCCATATATACATCAGGTCCATGAAAAAGCCCGCCTGATTCAGACATTGCCATAACAGAAATTGATCCAGGCATACCATTTGCAGTAAGATTTGTACCCTCCAATGGATCCACGGCAATATCTACTTCCAAATCTCCTTTTCCTGTGCCTACTTTTTCACCAATATATAGCATAGGTGCCTCATCTCGTTCCCCTTCTCCAATTTTTATAATCCCCTTCATATCAAGAGAATTTAACATTCTTCGCATAGATTCCACAGCAACAAAATCTGCACAATCTTTATCTCCCTTTCCTATCTGATATGCAGAAGCAATTGCAGCAGCTTCTGTTATTTGTGTAAGTCTTGAAAGCAATTCTGTTTCAATCGGTCCTTGTCGTTTTATTATAATTTCAGCAGCATTTAATTTAGCCATAATCATTTTCCTTTTAAAAATATTTTTATAACTCATTCATAATGAATAAGCGTAATCACTCATTCTTTCAGAATGAGTTTAAAAAAATCTTTGATTTTGATTGCATTTTTATTGTTTATATTTTCAATTTCACTGTATTTATTTTAGTTGCTATAATATGTGCGATTCTAAGTGGTTCAGGAATTTTACTTCTAATGGAAGTCAATTTCACTATATGTTTTGCATCACCTTTATGAATTCCTACATATTGTATATACACAGGATCTAAATTCTTTTTCGTAAATACGCTACTAATCTTTCCTGCGCGTTTTATTATTTCAAATCGTTCGTTTGAGTGTCGTAAGTGTTTAAGTGCAGCTTTTATTTTCTTAAAATTTGGGATTTTACGAATGATTACAATTACTGGAATTGAAGTTTCATAATAGATTTTATGAATATCTATTGGATTAAATCCTGCATAAGTAATACCATCAAGCATTATTATTCGTATTTGTGTATAATGTTTACTCGATTGGATCATTTTTATTATGGCATCTGTACCATCCATTCCATCATACTCAATTTTTGAATATATCACCCCATCAAGCCATGTGCTTCCACGGAAGAATGTGCCAACAATTATAACTTTGCCACACAAAGATGCTGAATCGTCAATTCCAAGTATTCGAATCTCCGACTTTATGTGAAATTTCTTCATGAGTGGCATTAATCCCATCTATTTTAATGGGCTTTGGTTTTTCTCGAATCATTTCAATTAATCTCATAATTACAGTTTCTATCCCCTCTCCTGTTTTAGTGGACATTTTGAAATCAAAGACATCGGATTCGTTTTTAAATATATCTGATTTGTTAGAAACTCTTAGAATTGGCAATCCAAATTGTTTTTTTATATCCTTGTACATATTTTCTTGATCTTTCATCTCATATCCGCAGGTTTCACTAGGATCTATGATAAAAAGCACCACAGCATCCAAGCATTCAAGTGCTGTAATTGCTTGAAGTTCAATATCATTTCTATCCTCCATAGGCCTATCAAGCAATCCAGGCGTATCAATTACTTGATGCCGAGTATTGCCTACAAAAAAATGACCAATTATTACGCCCTTTGTTGTAAATGGATATTGTGCAATTTTAGGGTGTGCTGTTGTTATTTGCGATACAAAACTAGATTTTCCAACATTTGGATATCCTGCAATAATAATAGTTGGATCTTCACTTATCGAGGGCAATTTTCTAAATTTATTTCTTGCAACATTTAAAAATAAAAGATCTTTTTCAATAGAATTGATAATGGATGATAATCGTCCAAATGTTTCTTTACGAATTGTTAAAGGATCTTTATTTGCACGAATTTTTCCTACGCTTTCTCTTGAAATTTCATGAATTTTATTGCCTGCCCAATCAACTGAGCTTAATGCCATTTTAAGTTTATCAACTCCTGATAGAATATTAACAAGTTTGTAATAAAATGGAGATAAATCATCAAAACTTGGAAACTGCCGCACAATATTTGTTAAATTATCGGACAATATATTTGCAGAAGTTATAATCATAGATTCGTGTGCTCTTTTTAAATCTTCATCATTTTTAATTATTTTTCCAGATCTTGCTCGTACAGATCTTCTAAATGCTTTATCAAGTAGTTCCTTCGAAGTAGGCACTGTGGGAATTTTTTCAAATATCATTTTTTCTCTTACTAAATTTTGTATATTATATAAGGGTCTTATGTTATATATCAATCACTTTTTGCATAAATGTATGTTTTTAATTAGAACTATGCATAAATTATAACTTATGATATAAAAATTTTATAGTGAGTGTTATTTATACAGTCATTTGTAAGATTTTATAAATTTTTCATAGATCATTCGGAACGAATGAGTGTTTGCTCATTCAGAATGAATGAGTATCATCTCATTTACAATATCCATCAAGTATTTTAAAATTATTTAATTTAATGAATTATACGGGTTGAATAATACAAAGATATAAATTACAATGCATACATAAATATACTTGTATCATCGAATAATTATAAAAATATCACAAAATTCGATATGATATATTTTACCCAATAATTTAAAGGAGAAAACATAATGATACTAACTACAACAGAATTTATACCAGATTGCGAAATAACTAAAATTATAAATATTGTATCCGGAAATAACATATTAGATCTTAAAACAATAAAACTTGATATAAGGGAGGGAAAATATGCACAAGAAGGTGCATCTCTTGAAGAAATTTGCCCAACTATATTAAAAAATGCAAGAACTGTTGCCATTAATAAAATGGTGGAAGAAGCAACTCTACTAAATGCCGATGCGATTATATGTATGAAAATTGAAACAAATATGATAGGGAAAGTAATAGAAGTTGTTGCATGTGGAACTGCAGTAAATTTATTATCATTCGAAGACGAATGTATGGATGATGAATTCGTATGCGAATGTGTTGAACCTGAAGAAGAGGAAAAAACACCCGTTATAGACTGTGAATCTGATAAAAGTGTTTAAGTGATGTAATACATTCTTAGATTTGTATGAATTCATGTAACGAGAAAAAGGGAAATTTCTCTAACGCATATCAAAATGATATGCGTGTTTAGTATATGATAAATGCTCGTTAACGCTCGTTCGTTCGAAACTTAAAGAATTTTCTTAAACTCGTTCTAAAAAAACGAGTGATTACGCTCATTCGTTACGAATATGCTTTCTTAAGCGAATTCTCAAAGAGCACGAGCTTTACAAATTATATACAATTTAAAAATGTAATTAATGAGTTTCAATATCATAATTTTATTACAATATGTGAAACTAAATTTTAAATTTTGATATATCTTAAAAAATAGGATTTTGATTGATTTTTCATATATAAATCATAAGATTTATATGCTTTTACAGTATGTAAATAAAGAAAAATTAATACAATAGGTATATAATTATGGCAAAATTTATAGAAGCTGAAAAAAGATTACTCAATAAAAAAATATGCATGAAATGTAATGCAAAAAATGCAGTTAGATCAACAAGATGCAGAAAATGCAATTATACAAATTTAAGAATGAAATCCAAGGACATTAGAGGTTAATTTGAATTGGTAGAAGTTGAACAACACTTAAATAGAATTATAGAAAATGATGGTGCAGCCCATATAACATTAATAGATCCTGGGTCTCAATCACCAAATCAAGCAGCAATTATTGCACAAGCTGCAATGGATGGCGGAACAGATGTGATATTACTAGGAGGGTCAATCGGGGCGGATGCTTTACTTAATCAAACAATTCTTGAAATAAAAAAAGTAATTGACATACCAACGATACTATTTCCCTCTGGTGCAGGAGGGGTGAGTCCACATGCAGATGCGATATTTTTCATGAGCTTATTAAACTCACGGAATGTAGAATACATCACAACAAATCAAGCAATGGGTGCACCACTCGTGCATAAATATGGTATTGAACCAATTCCAATGGCATATTTGATTGTTGAGCCGGGTGGAACAGTTGGATGGGTAGGGGATGCAAAACTAATCCCTCAAAATAAACCAGATATTGCAGCGGCATATGCACTTGCAGGAAAATATCTTGGAATGCGATATACATATCTTGAAACAGGGTCTGGAGTGGATGCACCTGCAAATCCTAAAATGATACAAACTGTAAAACAGATTCTTGGAGAAAATAAGCTTATTGTTGGTGGTGGAATACGAAATGGGACTATTGCAAGAACTTGTGTTGAAGCAGGGGCTGATATTATTGTGACGGGAACTGTTATTGAAAAATCCAATAAGGTCACATCAAAAATTGAAGAATTAGTTTCGGCAATTAAAAGATAATATCAATAAATTAAATTTTTTTTAATTCATTTAAAAATATGTATTTATTTATATTGAATAAATATTAGATTTGTTGTGAATTAAATAAATTTATGCCCTGAATGAATATGCTATAGTTAAATCTCTTTTTTTTATTATACCTAATTTGTAAAGCTCATTTGGAACGAATGGGCGTAAACACTCATTCTTTCAGAATGAGTTTAAGAAAACCAAAGGTTTTCGAACAAATGAGCGTTTGCTCATTAACGCCAGATCATTCCGAACGAGCTCTCAAAGAGAACGAGCGTTTATTATATACTAAATACACATATCATTCTGATATGCGTTAGAGAATTTTTCTTTTTTCTCGGAATACAATATGGTGCGGCATCATAAAGTATTACACAATAAATACTTTTTCTTTTTGTAATTGCACATAAATTACATTTATTGAAATACTTTTAGTAGGATATTAAATGATTATACTCTTTAAATTAACTCGACTTTGTCATATTTACCCAAACTCATCACAGTCCACACTTCTCCATAATATACATAATAATTAAATAGATTAACAGAGTCCTTCATATAAATATATTGCATTAATAAAAGGAGAATAATGAATGGCGTAAACTTTAATTTATCCACCAAGAATATACCTCAAATATTCAATAAAATAAAACACACCCATAATAAATATATTACATACTTTCGTAGCAAAACCCACAATGCTGCTACTCAGTCTTTTCAGTATATTCAAGGAAAATTCATCAAACAAGGGCGTGGCAATATGGTAAAATATTCTAAAATATTGCAAACTGCAATAATCAATCGATTCATAATGCAATTTCCAATTCCT
>JAAXQB010000362.1 GCA_012329085.1 Methanosarcinales archaeon
ATAAAAAATTGAAATAATGCTTGTTTATTCAAATAAAACTCATTCTCTTTGAGAATGAACTATTGAAAATTTTCTTAAATTCATTCTGAAAAAATGAGTGTTTACGCCCATTCATTCGAAAACAAAATTTCTCCTTTGGAGAAATTTTTAGAAGGAAATTCTCTTTGAGAATTTCCTAAATCAAAGATTTTCTCATACGCACATTCGTTCGAAAATCAAAGATTTTCTCATACGCACATTCGTTCCGAATGTGCTTTCCGAATGAGCTTTCCGAATGTACTTTCCAAACAAACAAACGATCATTCATTCCAAATGAGCTACTGAAAACTTTCTTTCAATATATAATAAACGCTCATTCTCTTTAAAAATAAACAAACGCTCGTTCGTTCAATCACGAGCTTTACAAATTATATGCTAACGCTCGTTCAATCACGAGCTATAAAAAATACTAAAAATATTTTTAATTCAAAATAAACATTTAAAATCATAAGTATTAAATACTATAAAATACATTATAAGTTCTCTTAAAATAATTAGTGGGATAGTAGGGTAGCCTGGCCGATCCTCGAGCGTTTGGGACGCTTGGACTGCGGTTCGAATCCGCGCTATCCCATTCTTAATTCCAATCATTTTAATTTTTTTTTAGATTTTAAAATAATTGTAAATATTTAATTTTTAATTTTCAAAATTTTTTTTAATTATTTAATCATTATATAGATAAATTGTAATTATATGGCAACTATAACTGTAAAATTATTTGCAAATATTAAAGAACAAATAGGAAAATCTAATATAGAATGTAAAGGTGATACTGTTTTAACTATATTAGAATTTTTAATAAATCAATATCCCACTCTTAAAAATATGATATTCACTAATAATATTAAAAAAATAGAAATTATTGGATCTATAAATATTTTTTTAAATGGAAATAATATTCATCATTTAAATGGACTTTCAACAAAAGTTAAAGATGGAGATGAACTTGGAATATTTCCTCCTGTTTCAGGTGGATAATTATACAAAAATTATTTATAACTACTAACATTCCAAAAATATTTCAATTATAGTTGATAATGATGTTTTAAAAATAAATATATCCTAAAAAATAAATAAAAAAATTATTGAAAAAAAAACGAACTTACATTTAATTTTATAAATATATTCACTTTTTTGTAAATATTAAAAAAAAGGTATCTCTTTCAAAAAGTATGGTAAAGTATATATCTATATTATCTAAATCATTTATTTAAATATTCGTTCTATTTTAAAACAATATCAGTTGCCATCAGATATTGAATGACTAAAACTGAATATAATCTATCAGGCTCACATTTAATCTATTTATCCTCTACTTTGAAGTGGATACATATTATTTTAAACTATATTTATCTAATTAATTTTATATAAAAGTTATCAATATTAGAAATATACAAAATAATCTAATATCATTCATTCACATATCTTTACATTTTTCTAAATACATTTCAATTTATTATTTTTTCCATCCTCTTATTTATATTTTTAAACTATTTTTATAATTATTGCTTGCTTTTTTTCATCACTCTTTAAAGGCAATATTTTAAATTCAATAATTTTTCCTCTATTTATTCTTGATATTAAATAATTACTTGTATTCGCATAAGAGTTCTAAAAAAGCATAAGAACAACTTTTGATATGCACATCTTTGCCTGTGGTCATCATTTCTTTAAAAGTACAATTTTGAAAAAACTGCAGGCACATCTCTTTGGCTGGTATAAAAGGGACCATTTCGTCTTCTTTTGCATGATACATAACAATTGGTTGTTGAATATCTGACAATTGAAGTTTCCAAGGTAGTATTTGAAGTTTGCTTTCAAGAGCCATTCCATAACAATTTTGATTTAACGCTTCTTCAATGGTTTTGACTATATAATCTTCTCCGCCCTCCTTTAAATGTTCCAGAGCTCCTTTTAATTGATTTACATAATATTCCTGAATTTCAGATACTGTTTTTTCAATAAAACTTTTATATATTGTCTGACTTTCTTTTGAATAATGTTTTATTATGGAATCCTCATAAACAGCAGGAACGCCTGATAATATCCAAATTTTTTTAATAACATTTGGAAGTGCATAAGCTGAGGCATAAGCATAAGGTGCTCCAGCTGAAAGTCCTATTACATCGGCATTGTTTATATTAAGTTCTTTAACGATTTGTTTAATAATAGATATCCAATTTCCGACATTTTCCATTTCAAACTGTGATGAGCCTCCATGTCCAATCCGGTCTAAAACTATAAGATTTACATTAGCTTCATCAATACCTTTTTTCCACTCAGGACTTATCCATGAACTTCCTATAAGACCATGCAAAAAAATGATTGTATTTTCTCCATTTCCATAAATTTTATAACTAATTTTATGTTTGTTATCTATCGTAATAAATTGCTTGCTCATATTTAATCTCCTATAAAAAATCACACTTAAATCATTATATGTGAAATTTAATTTTTATTATAATTTAAAAGAATATGCGATTACTTGCATTACTTCCTATTATTGGCATATTTTTATTTTTTATGTTTGCATTTCTTTATTTTGATTTATATTAAATCATCTTAAATATGGATATTATTTTTTGGATATATTTCATATAGATTGAAACTCTTGATAAATATTTAATTTAACATATATGACAAAAACCCAATCGTTTTTAAAAAAATATGTGTTAAATGAGTTCGAGAAAATTTTATTTTCTATTTTTTGACTCATATGGATCTAATATTATAAGATATTATCTTAAACTATAACTATCTAATTAATTTTATATAAAAGTTGTCAATATTAGAAATATACAAAATAATCTAATATTATTCACTCACACACCTTTACGACTTTCCCAAAAGCATTCGATAAACTATCACTTAAATCATTCAATATCTCATCATTTTTTAAATTCAAAAGTTGTTCATTTTCAAGATTTATATGATGTTTAATAGATTCAATTGAAGATTCCAATAAACGAACCTCTTTTTCTTCTTTTTCTATATCTTTATATATTGTAAGATTATTCATTCTGTCTGATAGTGATAGATAATTTTTGAAAATTCTATTTCGTTTTTCAGTAATCTCCGTCCTATCATTATCAATCAACTTATCAATATATTCAATAGTTTTATTCAATTTAGGTTGTTTAAGTCCAAAAGTTCCTTTTTCAATTTCACCTTTAATTTCTTCTAAGAATGGATTTATATTAATTCCTGATATTAATTCAGGAGTTTCAATCAAAATATTAAGAATTTTTCTTTTTTCATCAGATAATGCATATCTTCCACTTTCATCTTGCTTTTTAATTCTCATTAAAACTTTTGATATTGGTGCAAAAAGCTGTTTAATATCAAAATCAATAACTTTTAATTCATTTTTAATCGATTTCTTTTCTTTTTCATATTTATTATACAATTCAAAATCTTTACTTGATTTTAAATCAGCAAGCCTATTATTTTTGAATTTTACTTCTTTATTCAATTCAACAATTTTACTTTCAAAATTTAATAAACTTTTCTTTTTGTTATCCTCCAATTTCCTTATTTTCATCAAATTTTCGATTAAATAAAAGGTTTTTTCTTGAATTTTGATAATGTCTTTATTTTCTTCAATTATGTCATGCAATTCTTCAAGTGATTTATTGAATTCACTCAAATTCATTACAATAGCATCATATTCTTTTGGATAAAATGCTTTTACATATTGCTGACTTCTAAGACTATGTTCAATAGATGCACTTATTATAGATTTGGCATTTTTATAAAATTCATATGCAGTTATTGGGTTGTTATTATCTGGAAGTTCTATTTTATCTAATGCAAAACTCAAGTTTTTGATAAAATTATTTCTATTGGATATTGCAGCTTTTTTAGATCGTTTTGGCAATTGTTCATTGAATTCAGCATCATTTAAAAGAAGTTTATTTTCATTGATTTCTTTTAAAATTTCATCTATTTCTTCATATTTTCGCTTAATAAATGGGTGAATTTTAATAAATATTTTTTCTGATTCTACTTCTACCCAATCTGCAACTTGTTCTATATTAAGGGATATAATAGTTGGTTTTATTTGATTTTTATTTTTTTTTCCAAATAGTTTTTTAATAAAATCCATGAGTTTTTAAACCTTTATAATGAGAAAACGCTCATTCTTTTTAAGAGCACATTAACGAGCGTATCGTTCAATCACGAGTTCTTGAAAAGAATGTGCGTTAATGAGCAAACAATTGTTTATTTTGAACAAGCAAACGCTCATTTGTTCCAAATAAGCTATTAAAAATTCAATGTGTTATTTTCCATTTTAATTATACAATTAATATTTTGAAAACATTAAAGGTTTTCGACTAAACGAACTTTATCAGATAGTTTGCAAGCATTTACTAAGATTACTAAGATAAAAATTTTTATTTTGCTAATTATTTATATAATTTTGAAGTTTTTTTATAGCTCGTGATTAAACATTCTGGGCGTTAATACATACATTATAACTTTTACTTCACATTAATTATATATTCTACTTAATCATATATTTAACTGATGTACATAGATATTTGCGCCATAGAAACATATCCTTTTTATCATTTATATTATCGATGTTACGCAAAAAGTCACTATAACCAATAAGATTTAATTTTTTTATAGTATATAACTTATAAAGTTATCTACTAAGAGAAATTTTCAATAGCTCATTTGGAACAAATGAGCGTTATCTCGTTTGAGCATTTATTTAATTTTAAAGATTTTTAGAACACAGATAAACGCCAGATTATTTAGAATGTGAAAAACTTTATTTTCATATAGATTTCTTAAGTCCAATTCATTTCGAGTGCGTAACATCAATCAATAAAATTAAAATAATTATATGATTTTAAAATTCACAATTTCTATAAAACGCAACATTAATATATTGCAAGCAATTAATAGATATATATGCAATTTAAGCATATGTAATTATAATGCAATATTGTGTATATTTTAGAGGAGTAAAATGAATTCAAATTATAAAATTATTATTATCATACTTATGGGGCTATTTGCTATGATTGTCCCAATTTCATGTTTTTCAATAAGCCCAATAGAACTTGATGAAAGGGTGCCCCCTATTGAAAATATTGAATTCACTCTTATATTAAATGATATAAAAGATCTTGATTCACTTACTATAACAACGGATTTGAAAAATCCCATTATTTCCATACGAGATTCAAATGAAATATTTATCAGAAGAAATATCGTTAATTATAAATCATTGACAATAAATTCGCCTGATATTTTAAAATTAGACAAAATTTATGTAGAAATATCTGGAACTACACCAGATTGGAAGGAAATAGTGACTATATCTGGAGGACATATAGATGCCCCAGTCACAGTTGAAATTTATAGTTATATATTTGATAGAAATTCATTATATTTTCGTGTAGATGCCATAAAAGATGGAATGGAGATTAAACCATCAGTAGGTGTGCACATGGATACATTTAGAATAAATGCAGTGGAATTTTATAAACTTTCAAGTGAGATAAGAGGAATTGAATGTGCGGGATCTAGAGGATATTTGGAGTCTTTATTAAATAAAGGACTATTTACACAAGCAAAGGAAGGAGTGAATTATGTTGGAATTGAAGTTAAAACCAATTGGACAATTACTATTGGTGCAAGTATGGCATGCCTTATTATAGGTCTTATAATTGGATGGGCAATATTTAAAAAAGGTAAAACTAATGAGGAGGATGAAATTTAATGAATATAAATAATATGGGTACAACGGCATCCGCAAGATTTTCTGATGTTATAATTGGATTGGGGGGAGCTGGAAAAAATTTAGTATTTAATATGCTTAAAAGTGATTGGTTTGTAAGAAAAATCATCGAAAGTGAGCAAAGTGTTAAATTTATAATTATTGATACGGCAACGATTGAATATAAAGAAGATTTGAGATTTAGGAATCTAATAGAAAAAAATATTGAAAAAATATCAAAGGAATTAGATATACCAAATCGATATATTGATATTGAAATTGTTTGTTTAACAGATAAATTAAATCTTGTAGGTATTGCAGATTTAATGGATGAATATACAATCCAAAAAGCCAAAGAAGAAGGTAGTATCAACACATGGTGGCTTTATGATAAAGAAAAAGGCATTGATGTAAGAGCTGAAATTAAAAAAACCGGTGGAGAGGATTTTGCACATGGGGCATATAGGAGAAGAGGGCTTACAAAAGCTGTATTTTATAAAGCAAAAGCTGAAGGTGCAGTTGAAAGTAGTCTTAAATTAAGCATTGGGGCTGCAAGTACTGTATCTCTTATAACTGGCGCAGGAGGCGGAACAGGGGCTGGGCTTGTGATTGATATTGCACAACATATAAAAGATAAATATCAAAGCACAATTTTAGATTTGTTTTTAATATTACCTTCCATTTCAGAAGGAACCCATGAAAAAACAAATGCATATAGTATATTATCTGAATTGGAATATGATAGATTGTTGCATGGAAAAGACGCATTGTTTAGAAATGTAGTATTGCATCCAATTGAAAGAACAGGATACAGAGGGGGAGATCTTGGTGCATATTCTAATAAACAAAAAGAGCTTTTAGAATTTGATGAAATGTTTACTTACATTTTTTACGATTATTACAAATTAATGACCACCAATGCAAAAACAGAAATTGGTGACAATCTCCATGCATATTGTGGGTATCTTCTCGCAACAGGCGGTATAATTAGATATAACATAGAGCCTATTAAGAAAAGTAAAGAAGAGATTTCTAATTATTTGGACACTTTACAAAGAAGTTTAGGATTTGAAAAAGAACTTAGAAAAGAAGTGACAACTATTATTGAAAGTTATGAAGAATTGATTCATGAATTTGGAGACATTCCACATCCTATGCAACTTGTTGTAAGTGATATGGATTATGTTAGAAATCGTTTTAGAAATATATTTGACACTATTATTTATCCTCAATCAAATACTACAAATCCATTTTCTTTATTGGAATATGAATCTCCAAAAAGAATAATAGAGCAATTAAAAAATTATATTGATCAAGGAGTGGATATTGGAGAATGGATAGAAGATATAAAAACAGTTGATGACTTAAAAGATAAAGTTGGAACTTTAAAAAGAGTTTCCTCTAATTTATCAACAGGGGATGTAGTTTATAAAGATGAAGCAGATAGAAGCATTCTTAATATAATAATAGCAGTATCTGAAAACATGGAAATGTCTATAGAGCAGTTGGAAAAGGCATCTACGATTAATTTCAATGGATTGATAGTAAAATGTGAATTAGAAGAACAACTAAAAGAAGATGATTTGAGAAATAGTTTTAAAAATATGATAAAAATTGAGTCTGGATTTAATTGGCTAAACGATTTTAAAATCATTGCTCAAAAATTAAACCAAAGTGGAAGAAATATAGATTTTTCTATTAGAACTATTTCAAAAGAAATTGATGAATTAAATTCTAAATTTGAAGAAAATCGGGATAAAATAGATGATGTTATATCATTGATTATGCCTGATTTAAATAGAATTTTAGATCTTAAAAAGAATTTAAAAGAAACAAACACTCCGGAAATTCATGAATTAAATGCAGACTTGATAGAATTTTGCAATTTAATAAATGATGTGTATGGTAGAGGAACCAAAGAACATTCAAAAATTTCAACAGATTCAATTAAAAGAAATAAAGAATTAGTCTCAAATGGTATATCTAATTGTTCAATTCCTGAAAGTTCAAAAAATGAATTGCATATATTCATTGATTGTATTGAAAACATCATGAAATATGCATATGCTGAAAAGCATTATATGCGAAAAATTGAAGCATTGAGTGCATTTGATAAAATAATGGGGAAAAAGAAAAAATTCAATGAACATATAACTGAATCAAAAATTAAATATAAAGAATATGTTAGAAAACTTGAAAGCATATCTTCTGATTTTTCAAATTGTTACACACCGGGTGGACTTATAATTCCTTTATCTATAAAAGGGTATTTAATTGATTCTATTGAACATGATTTAAAGCAGATTACAACGGGCATAATAACAAAACTTGAAAATAATAAAGGAATTTTAATTTCTTATGATTCGTTTTGGAGTTTAATATTAAATACAGATGGAAAAGATGAATTAAAAGAATCTGTTGAAACTATAATAATCTCTAAATTAAAAGAATTGTCAGAGATTGTTCAAACAATAGAAGGAAAAGAACTATCTAATAAAAAGCAACGATTTGAATTGGATGAAATAAATTCAATTTATGGAGATATAAAAGAAATATATGATATAATGGAGCAAACTGCCATAATATTGACTGACAAAGTAAATACTAATTTCAAAAATGCAAAATCTACAATGTCTGAACTTATGGCAAAATTAAATGAAGAAAAAGGATATAAAAGAAAAGATTTAACCTATATTTCAAAATTGAATCCAAATCCAAGTCTTATGGGCGCAATTGATGAAATCGGTAGAAAAAAAGGCAATTTAAAACAAATATTTGAGAGTAATTTAGTTCCAGAAGATGCTAAGAAAAATGAATTGATTAGAATTAATGAAGAACTTGAATCGCTTATTCAAAGATATTTAATTGGAAGATACCAAGAATATCTTGCAATTGATTCAGTATCAACTATAATAAAAGATGACAAAAATCTTGAAATTGGACGATGGTCTCCTTCATTATCATATGCAGTTATAAATGCCCCACATGAAATTATAAATAGAGAAACACAAGAAACTGTGGAAAAGGTTATGAAGAATGTATTACAAACACACCCAACAAAAACAAAAACAAATATTGTTGATGATTGTGGTGATTGGGATGTTGCAGTATCTGTATTCTTAGGACCTGTTTCAATGGATAACATTCATCCTGTTAAATCAGTTGGCGGATATAGAGAAACATATCAAAAGCTTACAACTTCAAATAATAAGCTAAAACCAACAACTATATTCCATCATACATATGGTTTAGAAAATGGGGTACTTATTAGAAGAAATAAACTTTTAAGTAAAGAAAAATTTGCAATTTTAAGTTCAAGGGAACAACATGGGGAAGATGTTTCTAATGAAGTCTTAGATCAAGTTTATGAAAAAATTGAACTTACTGAATTTACTAAGGTTGACTAAATATGGGGATTCTTCCTTTTTTATTATTTGCTATTATTGGACTTGTTTCAATTTTTGCATTTGCACTAATATTCAATTTAATTTTAAATGAATTGAATATTAGTGCAATACCTATATTAGTGCAAGACATATTCAATTTAACAAATATCTATTTTTTATCATCAATTTTAATAATCATTTCAACATTTACAGGATTGGTTATTGGAAGTAGTTTATCATTGATGGTTCATCCACGCAAAAAGGTTACTGAAAAAGGCGGTTTATTATTTGGGGCGTGTGCATCATTGTTTTTGTTAGATCTAATTGATATAAGATTGATTAATCACTTTTATTTATTTATTGGAATTTTTTGTTCATTGGTACTTGGAGCAGGTGCATATTTTCATTCTGAAAAATATATCGAAGAAGTTAAAATAAAATGGGATTATCCTATAAAACTTGCACGAATATGTACAACTATTTTTATAATATCGATTTGTGTGTTTTCCATTTATATAGTGTTATTTCAAGATTGGTCTAAATATTCTATATTAAGGGCAACACCTGTATTGATTTTTTATTCTATTGCCGGAATTTTAATTCAAAAATCTATTAATTTTAAACGAATCCAATCCATGCAATCTCAGCAATATGGAATTACATTAGATGATTTAAAAAACAATTCAAATTCAAGTTTTATTATAGGTCATCAAAATAGTGGAAAAACTGTTCTTGGTGTTGGATTATACAAATGTGCTACAGATACTTATGAAGGTCAGCTTACAACATCTAAACTTTTAAAAATCACATCAAAAAAGCATTATGAAGACATACCAAGTACTTTTGCATTTATGACATCAGAGGGCAAGTATCATAAAGGCACTGAACGATCAGAATTTATTTCAAATGTTATAACTGTTGGTGAGTCGATTGAAAATAAATTATTGTTTGGAAAAGAGGATATAACAATAAGTTTTGGTGATTATGGAGGAGAACATTTAGATTCCATCTCTAAATTATTAAAAAGCGATTCAATAGAGTCTCACGCATCTACTTTAATTGACATATTACGGGAAGAATATGATGATGAAATTGATGAAAAATTGATTGGGACTATAGAAAAAGACATGAAATCACTTAATTTTGATTATGTTAAATATAAGATTGATTGGAGTTCTATTTCAGGAGACCATCTTAAATATTCTGCACCAATTTACATTATGAGTAAAATTAAAAATTCAAAAAAATTAATATTTTTAATTGATGGAAAACAATTCATTCCAATACTCTTACAAATAAACCCAACTTATGCATTAAAACTAAAAAATACAGACCTTAATGCATATAATGAGTATAAAGATGTATCAACAAAACAGTTTTTATATGATATTGCAAGTTACACTGCCATTCTAAATGCAAAAGAGTTAAATATTCAAGGGAAGCCAATTATTTTTGTTGTGACAAAATCAGATGAACTTATCGATGTATATAAAAAGATTGCAGAACGCATAGATTCTGATGAAATTATAAAACTTGAAAAAGAATTATATGATGAAATGAAAGGACCTTTAATCAAAGTTTTACTTGAAGTAGATCTCATAAAACAACTTATAAAGGCATCGCATAAAAATGTAAAAGATTATAATAAATATATAAAACTTGTGTCTGTAATTCCACAAAAAGGTAGCTTGTTAATATTGGGTATTGATAATATTATTGAATGGATTAAAAAGTGATACAAATGAAACAAGTTGCAATTTATGATAGTAGAGGGAGTAAATTAACTGGGTTCGATTTAGATGAAGACTTTGTGACAAGTTTTGATGAAGGAATATATTGGTATGCATCATTTTCAAGTAATGCTATTTTAATAGGTTCAAGAATTAATAATGTTAAAAATGCACATTCAGGAAGATATAATAGATATGCAATATTTGTGAAATTTGAAAGAAAATCTGGCAAATTGAATTTAATTAAATCTTTTGAATATTTATATTTATTTGTTAGAAAATATTTTGAGAGTAATGGGTTTATTTGGGATGATGATTTTTATTCATTTAATGAATGCAATATAGAAGGAGAAGAGCATCAAAAATCAAAAAAAATTATATCAACATTAATTAAAAAGGGTAAAGCTGAAATTGCAATTAAAGTTGATGAAAGTAGCGAATCTGCTATTAGAAAAAATATGAAGATTCTCTCTTACTGGCAGCGTCTAATTGATGAATTTGAAGAGTATATTTATAAAAATAATATTGTAATGTGTTATGGGCATAAAAATATTAATGCAGATATTTGGTTCAATTTGAATAATCGCGATAATTTAGAGTTTAATGAAATAATATTCAATGCATTTAAAAATGCAGCCATTGATAAAATTCCATTGAAAAATATTAAAAATGTTAAAAATAAAATTCGCTCTAAAAAAATTAATCAATTGAAAAAACAACAAAATAAAAATAATTTTGTTATAGATAAAAACGACATATTAAAAAATAAAAGAAAATCTACGAATGATATTTTTAAAAAAATATTTTTATTAGTGATAATTGGGGTTGCAATAGCAACTATTATAATTATATTATTGGTGTCTATTGGTCATATTTAATTAAAATCATATATTCTCCTATAAAAATATGTATAATTATGCGATGTTTTTTAAAATTGAAGTATGTTTTTAACTTGCATTTGTTATTATCATTGGAAGACGGTAGCAATTCTTTTGTTAGTGATGGGGAAAACAATTGAACTTGAAATGAATCTAAAAGAGCCAAAGTTGATGGATAAACTCGAAAAAGGTATTCATATATTAAATATGATAATTGCTTTATAAAATTTACCGTGTGAATTGGTGGTCAAGTTTAGGTCGGTAGCAAAATCAGAATAACCGAAAGTCATGTGATACGATAATAACTTTACAAGCTACATACAATGAGAAAAAAAA
>JAAXQB010000360.1 GCA_012329085.1 Methanosarcinales archaeon
CTTCGGCAGCCCCCAATATCTTGGAGTTTTATCTGTATATTTACGATACGCATCTCCATATTTTTTAATGAGAAATCGTTCTTCGCTAAGTACGATCCAATGAAAAGCAAATGCACTTATTAATGTAATAAATATAGTTAAAATTCCCATGATTTGATTTACTTGCCATGTCATAAAAATAAAACCAATGAAAAATAAAAACATTGTGACATACATGGGATTGCGAGAATATTTATAAATGCCTATCATGTTCATTCCTTTTTTAGATTTGATAAATGCTATAATCGCCAATACATAAATGATTCCTGCAATAATAAGTAGCATTAAACCAATATAAAATAAATTGCCCAATCTAATTGGTGTAAAAATGGCAACTATTAACAATGTCAAAAATGGAAAACTATAAACAATTAAAATTTTTGGATGTTTAAATTCATCAGGCCATGCATTTTCTCTTCGAATCTTACTACTTAGCACCCACAAAGATCCTGTAAAAATTCTAAGAATTACAAAAATTATCCACAGATTATAAAAGTTCATTCCAATACACATACTCATTAATTTCACATACCTATTATAGTTATAAATTCAATTTTAACAAAAACAATTTCACATAATATTTTAAAAAAAATTTTGACATGCATTTGAATGTAATCTTTTGAATTAACTTGATAACAACAATTTCATTCAAATTAGCATGATTTGTTTAAGACATATATTTAGTTTTTGCCACACACTTACGATTTTTTTACTGTTTAAAAAAAAACATTTATTTATTTTTTATTATTGGCTTAATTCTTTAATAAAATCATCCCAGCAATTTAAATCAAGATTTAAACAATATGCTTTATTCATATGTATTAATCGTTCTTTAATGTATTGTTATGAATAAATTAATATTAATTCGATAAGTCCTATCAAATTAATTTACATTATTTATTTAAAAACCCATTTATTTTTCACTTTTACTATTATTGCACCTATAGATTCACACCAAAACATTAATAGGATGTTGATTTGCAGTCTCAGTTTCAAGATCTGATGTCGCCTCTGATAGCATAATATCAGTCATTGCCGCCATTGGAAATGCATATTGTGCATTATCTATTGGACCATATAATACAAAATCCCCTCCTGCCATTTGTTGAATATTAATCGATCCAATATCGCACATTTTATAAATATACGGATCTTCCTTTTTCTTTTCTTTAAGCCAATTCCATGCAGATGGTGCATTATGAATACCAGAACCTATTGGATGCCCCCATTTTGCTTTTGCAGTCAAAGACATTCTAAGTGCAACTCCTGCCCCATCCCCCAATGGCGTAATACTTGGATCTATTAAAATATTTTTAATCCCACATGTCTTTGCAATATCCAACAATCCCACATCTAATAATTTTCCGCCATTTTCGAGCAAATCCATCCTCCCTTGCAATGTTGAATCCATTGCATTAAATCCAAGAACTATTGATGTATCAATATTTGATTGTTTTAATTCTTTCTTTTCATCTTCCGAAATACTCATATTAATTGAATTATATATGATTTTATCTGCAAGCCCAACTTCTGTTGCATATCTAATTGCATGCATTCTTACTTTTTGCTCAGTTGAATCGATAATAATGGGTGCATCTGTGATATTAACAATAAAATTTATGTAGTTTATTATGCTTTCTGCCGTGGTTCCAAAGATGTGCACAATCGAAGGATTTAGCGTTTCATCAGAATTTGAATCTTGGATATTTACAAGTAATTCTGCTTTTTTTTTGTCAAATATTCCTTTCAAATGATTTTCTACAATCGAATGTCCACTATAAAATATTGTGCCTGCGAGAACTGTTGGTAATGCCCCCGGTTGCCCACCAATTTTCACTTTTGCAATTTTTACTATTTGTTGTTCTTTTTTAAATCTATACATTTGTTAATTCTACTTATTTATATTGTTTTTACATTTTTAAATCAATCGCATTTTAACATAAAGATTGATAACTATACATTCATTATTAAAATCACACCAAGCAACCCAATCATACATTTTATTGTTTTAATTCTTTTGCAATAAATTCAACTTGTTTTAATATTGTTTCTGTTGCAAGTTTCCACATATAAAGAAGAAAACCCAAATTGTTTTAAGGTTCGTTTTACAATTACTTTTAATTTTGCTTTTACACTTTCCTTTATTGGCCAATCAATTGATGTATTTTGACGCACTTTCACATATAATACAACTGCTAATTTTCGCAATTTATCTTTTTGTATTAATTCTTTTGCACCATCATTATTTACAATTGCTGTGTAAAAAGCATATTCATACTTTATCAAACCCATTTCTTTTGGTTTTTTATCCATTTATTGAACAGTTTTACTAAGTACAATCAATTCTTCAATAACTTATATTGCTGCTAATATCTTATATGATATCGTTCAATTGAGTTTTTAAGCATTTCCATTAAAGCTTTACTTTGCCACTAAGTTTTTTTTATAGCCCATTAAAAATGATATGTGCGTTTGCGAATTTAGAATGGTATGTGCACTAGTATATAACTTGTAAATTTATATACTGAAAGAATTTTACAAGTTATATACTAAAATAAAATTCTTATTTTACAATTTAAATGCCCTTAATGTATTTTTATAAATTTGATTGGATAATTCAATCTCATTTATATTTTTTACTTCCGATATTTTTTTAAGTGCAACTTCAACATTCCATGGAAAATTAATTTCTTCAAAAGGTGAAAGATATGGGGAATCTGTTTCAAGTAAAATATTTTCTATAGGACATGCTTTTGCAAGTTTTTTAAGTGATTTAGATTTTGCAATCATTGTTGAAAATGATATATAATATCCAAGATCAATACATCGATTCATAATGTCTTTTTTCCCAGTAAAACAATGCATCACAACAGATTTTGCATCATGGGATTCTAAAAGGTCAGTAGCATCTGATTCAGCTTTTCTTGAATGTATTACAATAGGAAGTTTAAGAATTTTGGATAATTCAATTAATTTTTCAAATCGTTGTTTTTGAACATTAAGAATATTTTCATCTGTATCCCAATGATAATCAAGTCCTGTTTCCCCAATTCCTATAATATTATTTACATTTTCTTTTATATATTGAAATTCAGATTCAAACTCTACATCAGATATGCTTTTACAATATACAGGATGAACTCCAGCTGTTGCATATGCGAAATTTGGATATTTTTTAGATATTTCTATTGCTTGCCTATTCCATATTGCATTAGCACCAGATACAATTAAA
Organism: Methanosarcinales archaeon; assembly: GCA_012329085.1. The sequence goes on from JAAXQB010000360.1 coordinate 3,272, forward strand.
AAATCCATTTTATCTTTCGCCCTACATATGATCTCATCAATCTCTATTTCAGATTTATATTTCTCGTGTTGTATGTGGCAATGTGTATCTACTAATCGTATTGTCATGATTTTAAGTTATTGATGTGAATCTATTTATTTATTCTTACTTTTGTGTAATGCAATGGCTTTACATAATATTTCTTCTCTTGCTTCTATATCTACTATGATTTTATTTGTATAATCTATATTATGCACAATTCCTTTTTCGCAAAGCCATGAAACTATAGTAATTCCGTGTGCTGACATCGGGAGTGATATTTTTTTTCTATTCCATTTTGGAAGATGTTTATGAATTTCTTCTAATAAATTATCAAGTCCAATTTTTTTCTTTGAAGAAATGAAAATAGGATTTGAAATAAGATGTCCCATATTATCTAAAAGATATTTTATTTTATTTTCTGAAATTAAGTCGTATTTATTCAATACCGTGATTATTGTGACAGAACCTATTTTTTTCCAAAGAGTGTTATGGCAAATTGCAAGCTTATTTCGTATTAATGTAGTTGGCTCGCTTGCATCAATAATTAATAGGATAATATCAGAATAAAAGATTTCATCAAGTGTTGATTTAAATGCATCTACCATACAGTGCGGTAAATCTTCTATAAATCCCACTGTATCAGTCAATAATGTGCTACGACCTTTAACATCAAATGCGCGAGTAGTTGGAGCAAGCGTTGTAAAAAGATTATTTTCTGTTTGGACAGATTCATGCACAAGTGCATTAAAAAGCGTACTTTTTCCAGCATTTGTATATCCTGCAAGAGATACAAGAGAAAAGCCTTTTTCATGTCTTTTATTGCGAAGCATTTTATTATCTTTTTGAACTCGCATAAGATCTTGTTTAATTTTGCGAATTCGTGATTTTATATCTCTTTCATATGACTTTTCATATCCTCCAAGTCCCATAAATCCTGGTTTTTCTCGTTTTTTTAAAAGGGAAGTAATCATTTTTACTTTTGGAAGATCATAATTAAGTTTTGCAAGTTCAACTTGCATCTTTGAACGATTTGTAGTTGCACGAATTGCAAAAATTTCTAAAATTAACTGAAATTTATCAATTACTTCACACTTACATTTTTCTGAGATGTTATAAATTTGTGTAGTGCTTAGTGTATTGTAAAATATAATTTTTTTTACGCCTGTGCTTTGCACTATTTCTGCAATATCTTCAACTTTTCCACTTCCAATTTGATATTTTCGATTAAGTTTTGTCTTTTGGGTTATTTCTTCAATTATTGCATATCCTGCGGATTTTGCAAGCTCTCGTAATTCTTCCATATTATTTTTATTTTTTAATTCGGAAGATTTTAACTCTTGCCTATTAATTAGTATTGTTGGCTTTAATTCAATAATATAATCCCTCGTATTTATACATTCAATTTCCTTTTTATATTTTTTTTCATTATATATAAAGTATAAACTTCCACTCGTCTATGATGCAGATAAACGCTAAAAACTATTTCCTCGAATTATAATAAGCATTATCCGTATATTTAATATTTTAGATTTCTGCGTTTATTTTCGTCCGATTATAAAATTTATTTTTTTTTGTTGTCATATATTTTGTAAAATTATTCACTCAAAGAAATTTTTTAATAGCCCATTTGAAACAAATGGGCGTTTGCTTATTTGGAACAAATGGGCGTTTACTCGTTCGGAACGAACGAGCGTTATTTGATTTCTCAAAAAAATAATTAATTTTTTTAGTTATCTTTGAAAGTTAAGTAAAAAAATTAAATTCAATAATTAGCATAAAAAAAATTAGATTCAAAGATATATAAATGCTTATATAAAATACAAATAATAATTATAAATTTGTACAAATGTAAATAATAAAAACAATTGATATTGATTAAATAACACCTGCAAAAATTACTTTTGAATGCATACCATAAAATCAACAAATTTAAATTCCGCTAATTTTTTAAAAGCAAATCATAATGAATAGCTTATAATTTTTACAATTGCATATCATAGTGAAACAAATGCAGATTAAAACAAAAAGTTATAAATATATAATAAATACGATTCAATTCTACAAAAATCCAATCCCATCTGGCAATTTCCCAACTCTCTTCCTAAATTCTGCAGGCCAATCATCAACATCAAAACCTTTCTGTGCAAAAAATGCAGCTGCCCATCGTTCAAGTCCAACCCCAGAACATCCCGACCAAAGCTCTTTATTAGATTGCGATTTTACATTAAATCCGTTTGTATATTTAGCACCATTTACACTAATATTCTGAAATTCAAGCCATTCACTATCCTCGCCCCTATATGGAAGCACGGCCTCATAATCTGTTGTTCCAATATCTTGACTTTCAGAAAGACCTATAAGCCCTTCTTGTGCCATAAACCAAGGCGTAACCCAGGCTTTTCTCCATTCAAGATCAAGAATCTCATTAAAAATATATGCATATCGCTCATGTAACTTCTTTGCCTGCTCCACAACTTGCTCTGGCGAGCCAGTCCACACAATCTCAATTCTATGGAATTCATCCACCCTCTCAATTCCATGAATGCCACCACTTTCATACCTATGCGAAGTACCAGATCTATCAAACACTTTTATTGGAAAATCCTTTTCTGCAATTGTTTTTCCTTGTAAAAATGGCCAAAATGGCGGACATTGTGCATAACACAGTCCTCCAATCGGATCTCCAATTTTTTCCTTAATGAGTGCAGTTGGAACTTTTTGCGTGACTTTATAATAATCAATTACTTCCTCCCAAAATGCAGGGTCTCTTGTTTTTGGTGGGCAAACATAATATATTTCAGGATATACGCCTTTTGCATGTCCTGATTTTTGCCACACATCCCAAGTCACAAGTTTTGGAAAAATCATTTCCCTATATTCAAGTGGTTCAAGAAGTTCTTTTACTACAATTTTCTCAAAAGTTCTAAATATCTTTGTAATTTCAGGTCCATAAATCCATTGACCTCTACTTGTGCCACTCTTTATCCAACCAATGTCTATCATTTCAAGTGTTGGATCTTTTGAAAATGTATGCTCTTTTTTCTCACTTTCCCAAATTAAATTCCAATGCTCAGTTTTTCCACCATAATCTTTTACTGCAATTTTGTCTTCTATTAGATTTAATATCCGATCAGGAACTCGATTTTCAATTTCAGATTCGCCAATTTCAAGTGAAACTATGATTTTTTCATCTTTATATTCTATTGTTTTTACAAAAGGAATCTTCAATTCTTTAATCGATTCTTTTGATGGAATTTCAATTGTAAATGATTCAATTTCTATTCTGCGAATGCCCATGCGAAACTCTTTTCCAAGTTTTAATGCGAGTGGTTTTCTAAGTCGCAGCATTGCATCACCCACTCTTACAAATCTTCCAGATTCAATTGATAGCTTTATCTCTTTTTCACCTATACTCCAATCTGTAACCTTTGCACCCTCACCCTTAGGTGCACCTTTTAAGAGTATTGTTTTATTTGCTTCATTTAAAAAGTCATCAATTAGAGTTGAAGCTTCTGATGGATCTGCACTTATCTTAAATGCGCCTTTTAAATTAAATTTTAGTCCCATGTTATAAGATCTATAATGTTTTAACTACTATTTCATTCAGTAGATTTAATCGATTTATGAATTTTATATATTTCTTCTGCTATTTTTGCATTCATAAAAAAATCATCCATACTTGCAATTGCAGATGTAATTTTTTTAAACTCAAATTTTATGGAATTTACATGTTCTTTAATTTCATTATATTCCATATTCAATAAATTATCGGGAGATAATGCATGTGCCATCATCTTAGAAAAATCATCAGTTTCATCTTCATGCGTGATTGTTCCTGTTATTTTCATATACTTTTACTTGATGTTTTATTTTGTAATTGAGTTCCTATTATATCATCGACAATATTAATAAATTCTTCTTTTTTTTCCTTTGGGATGGCAGCCCCTGCAGCAATTGTATGTCCTCCACCATGCCCTCCACATTTTTCTGCACCAATTCGTACTGCACTACTTAAATCAAGTCCATTCTTTACAAGCACACGAGTTCCTCTTGATGCAATTTTAACAATGTCCTCTGTTTCACTCAATGCAATAAATGGCATATCACTACACTTATATCTTATAAATGTACTTGCAATAATTCCTGCAGATTTCATTTCCTTTCCGATTATATACCTTATGTTTTTTCCATTTACTATGTCATTTTTAAATTTTTTTATATCTTCAACTAATGTTTTTCTATGTTTAATATAATTTTCTTGCACTTCATGCACATTTGATTTGTCCCTTAAACACAAAGATAATGCAACACCCTCATTTTTAATATTTCCGCCTGCATTTAAAATATTCGCAAAATCATATACATCTGATATAACTTCTTTGTTTAAAATATAAATCTCTCCTATTAAATCATCAATTGCCTCTAAACTTGCATTTTCCACAAGTTTTAGAGTGATAGAAGTTGCCAATTTTTTAATTTGCTTTTCATCTAAATCTTCTATATGCCCGTGAATATCGATAGAATCTAAAAACTCTTTTGTTTTTTGTGGATTTCCAGTTGTGTCAAGATATGGTTCAATTGAATAAGATAATATATCTACTATATTTCCACTTCCAATTTTCAAGCCTTTTTTAATAGAAATTGCATTAGATTGAATTGCATCATTTAAAATATATTCATTTGCAGATTTAAATAATTGTTTATCTCCAACGAGCCCAACGATTGCAAGACCTACAAGATCTATATTATTTGAATTCATTGCCTTTGCAACAAGATATGTTGTGCCTGATGCACAAATTTCAGTTGCACCATCTATTCCAAAAAGAAGAGGATTTATCATTGCTTTTGCGGGAGTTTTTCCTGTAATTTGATGATGGTCTATAATTAAGACTGGTTGCTTTATATTTTCTATCAATTTAGGTTGACCGCTTCCCATATCGCAAAAAATTACAATATCTCCATCTTCTGTGCTGTTATTTACAAGTTCTATAATTTTTTCATCCAATCTACTTGTTATTGTCACATGGAATTGGATGTTTTGTCTGCGAAGTGCTTGTGCAAGAATTCCTGCAGATGTAAGCCCATCTGCATCATCATGGGAGATTATTCGTGCAAAGTTATGCTGTGTAATAATATTTGCAATGGTTTTTGCACATTTTATAAATTCATCTTGCATATTTAAGTATAAAGATTATGTATGAAAAATAAAATCATTAGTTTTCGTTTTACATATTTCCATAAAAGGACATATGCACAACTTATTTATTTTAAATGAATTACGAGAAATTAGAAATTTCTCTGAAAATATAATTTTATAAATTATATACAGTGAAAACTATTTAATTTTTGTTCTTGAAATTTTATCTTAAATATATTTTTAAATTTAAAATATTTCAAGATTGAGTGTAAAAAAATAAAAATTTACAAAGTGATATATTATTTTAAAAATTTCACCATATGGTTAAAATTACGAGATAACGCTCATTTGTTCCAAATGAGCAAACGCTTGTTCATTCTGAACAAGTTATAAAAAAAATAAAAACCTTGTAAATATCACAGATGGAAGAAAACCATCTGCAATATAATTATTTGCTATAATAAATTTATATTATCTTCTAATTAACATCTCTGCAGTTTCAGATTTGTATTTCCAATCTAGTGGTAATACCTTTGAAGCTTGATAATATTTAACCAATCTTCTTATTTTTGCCTCTACCAAATGAAGAGATCTCTTATTATGTACATCTTTTTTATTAGCAACTATGTGCTTTCTAACACCTATTGCTTTTATAATTAAATTATATAAATCTTCTGGAACGGGTGATTCTTTTCCTTCTTCTTTTAATATTTGTGTAATTTTTTTACCCATCAAAAGTTTTGTACTTGGTACTCCATACGCGTCTCTAAGAACCATCCCAATTTCACTTGTGGATTTTCCTTCTTTCCATTGAGTACGGATAACTTCCATAATTTCTTCTTTATTTGTATTTGACCATTCAGGCACTTCTGTTCTAATTGGGCGTGTTGAACCTGATTTCCCTTTTCTTCTTGTATGCATTTTTGCCATGTGTAATTCCTCTCTTTTATTTATATGAATATTTATGCTTATAATTAAAATTTTATTTTTTATAGCTCATTCAGAATGAATGAGCGTTTGAAAAAATCTTTGATTTTTGATAGCTCATTCAGAATGAATAATCGTCATCTCATCTATGAATATAGTTTAAAAGAACGGATACTTAACATTTATTCTTTTAAAATTTCTTATTGCAATATAAAAATTATAATAACTTAAAGCTATTTTAGTGGCGAAGTGAATATTATAAGAACTCCATTTAATAAATACTTTGTGTTTATGCATAATTGTAAATCTTTAAGAGTACAGTCTCGAAAAGAATATGTGTTTTGCATTTCTCTAAGGAAAATTGACATTATTCGTTGTTTTAAATTTTTATTTATCTAAATTATCAAATAGATACATTTATAATTTATTTTGTACATCTATTTAAATCACAAATTCGAGAAATTAGAAATTTATCTCAGTACATAACTTTATAAGTTATATACTATAAAAAAATCTTCCATATGGCTTAAATATATTCACAAACAAAATATATTTGGTAAAAAAATGACAAATGAAAATAAAACTTTAAAAAAAAATTATACAATTTTTGATCAAAAATGTATAACATGCGGTACATGGATGAATACAATTGAAAAAAAGAATGATGATGTTGTAATGACTTATTTTTGTCCAGAATGCGGTTTATCATATTCTACAGTTATTCAAGATTCTAAATCACAATCTAATAATAAAAAATAGAATTGTAAAAAATAGTGTAAAAAGATATTGAATACAACTGTATTTTCAA
>JAAXQB010000011.1 GCA_012329085.1 Methanosarcinales archaeon
AATTCTCTATTTATAATACAATCAACAGTTTTGATGCCATTATCAAACACGGCTTTTATTCTGAGGTCATACTCGCCTATGGTTTTCCCATGTATCGAACAAATTCCTTTATCTAATGCCCTATTACATTCCGAACACCGTTTAATAAGACCTGATCCTGATTGAATATGCAATAATGCACCTTTAAATGTTGTTGTATTTTTTTGAACAATTATATCCTCATCGATTTCAAAAATTTGGCTATTTTTATTAAGACCTATTTGAAATTTTTCTTTCCATTCATTTACAACCACATTATTAAATTTATAAACTTTTCCAATCTCCATATTTTGAATGTCTGCACCACTCCATTTTGTAAATTTAACAATTCCAGTTTCATCTCCTATAAGACCAACTTGTGAAATAGATTCATGAGTTTTTTCCCATAATTGAATAACTTTTACTTTTAGATTTACCCATTCTCCATCATGCAAATCTTCTATTTTTGTGATTGTGACTTCTTTTGTGTTCTCAAAGAATTTGCTTTTATCAATATCACTTTCTTTCAAATAATTAGTTGCACCACTATAATTTACATCAAACAATGTAAGATATTCATCGATTTCAAAAATTTGGCTATTTTTATTAAGACTTATTTGAAATTTTTCTTTCCATTCATTTACAACCACATTATTAAATTTATAAACTTTTCCAATCTCCATATTTTGAATGTCTGCACCACTCCATTTTGTAAATTTAACAATTCCAGTTTCATCACCTATAAGACCGACTTGTGAAATAGATTCGTGCGTTTTTTCCCATAATTGAACAACTTTTACTTTTAGATTTACCCATTCTCCATCATGCAAATCTTCTATTTTTGTGATTGTGGTTTCTTCTGTAATTCCAAAAAATTTACCTTTATTAACATCATATTCTTTTAAAAAGTGATTGATAACACTTGATTTTGCATCAATAATTGGAACTTTATAATCTATATAAAACAATTCAATTTGGTCTTTAATTGCAGAATGCGGCACCTCCACATTCATTTTCAAAAACTTATCCTCAATTTCTTTTATAGCTTCTAATACTTCTTCCATTTAATTACCTTTCTTAAATTCTTCAATACCTTTTGACACATTATTAAGTAATTGTGATGCAATATCTTGGGATGGCCATGAACCTAATCCACAATCTGGTCCAACATATTTTATACAATCTCCAAATAAAGAATCTGCCACATAACATCGCTTTTTCACAGCCGATGGCGTTTCTAATTCAGTAACAACTTTTGAAAGATATTTGGTCTCTTTCCATACATTTACACCATATTTCTCATTAAGCGTTGTTGTAAGATTAAAAATATCCGTTCTTGCAATTCCAACTCTTAAAAATGTATCTGATTGTTCAAGTCTTTGTTTATCAATAAGTTCAAGGTGTGATGGGGTAGATGCAGATTCAATTCCAACTACATTAATGCTTGGAGACTCACATGCAAGTGTATATTCAAGTGGAGAATGTAAATGAATTTCAACATCTCCATTTTTTATTGCACCATCTCCTGCAATTGTAAGTGCAGAAATAATATCAGATTCTTCAAACATAATTTGCGGATTTATTCCAATACTTGGCTCATCAATTGCAATAGTTTTAATATTAAAATTTTTTGCATTTTTAATAGAATTTTTCACAAACCTATCTATACTTGTGGCAAGAAGATTCAATACATCAGTATAATCAGTCCCTCCAAATAATCTAAGATATAATTCAATTGGACCTGTGACACAGATTCTTATTTCTAATTTTTTTCCGTGTTCTTTTTTATATTTTAAAGCCGCAGGCTCAATTGCTTCAAGTTCTAAAATACGGGCACAATCTTCTTTTACTTTAAAAGGTTCTTCTACACATTCATCATCATTTATAATATCAAGAAATTGTAAATTCATATCTTGAAATTGTGGATATGTTGGTACTTGCACCCCAGCATCTATTTTTTGTTGAAATGTGTCATTTATAATAGAAAAAAGCAATGCATTTGAATCTTTATTTAAAAATGCATTTTTCATCCACTCGTGAGTGGTAGTTTCAGGTATGGGGAAGCTCCCAATATCATCAAATATTATGTCTTGCATATACGATCACACATAGGATATAAAAAGAATAAGAAAAAAATTAGAGATTTTCTCTAACTCCTTTGAATGATAGATAATATAAAATTTTTTAATTTTTTAAAAATTATAAATATCTTTAATTTTTTGAATAGCACATTCTCGAAGAGAATGTGCGTTGAAGAAAACCGAAGGTTTTCGACAGCACATTCGGAACGAATGGGCGTTTGCACATTCGGAACGAATGGGCGTTATTCGTTCTAAATGAACATTATCTCGTTGAATAGTTTGATTTAAAAAATGATAATAATGATAATGCTACTACCAATAAAATTTTAAACTTTTTTTGGAGAAAAATATTTTTTTATAATATTATTACAAGAAGAGCATGATATTATCAACCAATCCCCAATTTCTTCTTTGGAATACTTTTCAAAAATTGATTCATTGCACTTATTGCATACAAAATAATCTTTAAAATAATATGAATAAAATTCAGGATGTTTTTCAAGCCAATCAATCGTATTTTTCATATATTCAAAATATCTTTGAACTGAGTCCAAATCTTTATCTTTTTTAAGTTCGGTACTAACCCGATCCCCGATATCATTTATATGTGTTTTAGATTCTTCTCTAATTTTTGAATATTTTGATATATAATGCGTGGTACTTCTTAAATGTTTGATAAAATTTCCATCAGTACGAGGTTTATTATGATGAATGGTTTTAACAAAAAATTCACTCATCACATCCTCTAATATGTCTGCACAAGTGGTGCAGATATTGCGATTTCCAAAATGCTTTGAATCTTGTTCATTTCCACAAATATCACAATTTACATTATTCTCCATTTAAAAAACTCCTTTTGAGTGAATGCAAAAAAATAACATTGCACAATTTATTTTATTTCTTTCGGAAGTGTTGCTTTTCTTGTAAACATTATAGGAAGTAAATTTAAAGTCCCAAGATAGTCTCCTTTGTTGATTTTACCAGTATCAGCGCCCATTATATATGCATGATGTACAGTTCGTTCTCTATCAACTGAACACGCATCTGCACCTGTACCTATTTTCATTAAAAATGCATATGCATGCCTCATAAATGAACAAGGAAGTGTGATAGTATCTTGTTGTATTTGGAATGGCTTTATATTAATTTTTTTAATTTCACCTTTCTCTATTGGCGTTTCTTCATCAGCTATTACCATCTCCCATTTCACTCTTGTAGATATTGTAAATTCATAATTGGATGCTTCTATTTTTTTTGTGACTATCTCGCCATCGATATTTGATACAATGTTAATAAGTTCTGTGGTTATTTCAGTCATTTAATTCACCATTTATTAAAATACTTTTATTGATATATATAGATTGTTATTATTTTTTTATAGCTCATTCAGGATGAATGGGCGTTTGCTCATTCAGAATGAATGGGCGTTTGAAAAAATCTTTGATTTTTGACCTATATGCAATACATGAAATTTAAAATTGAAATTAATAATATTTCAAAAATAGCATATAAATATTTTAGTGTAAGATTTTATGTCTTTTATACTATATAATGCCATATACTAAAAAGTTTTATTTTTACATAGCAAGAACAAATAAATAAATATAAGATGAATTAAGAGATAATACGGTATATATGAAAATAAAGAATAATTGCGTTGGTTGTGGGCAATGTGTGCCTATTTGTAAATATGATGCAATATCAGTTTTTGGAAATGCAGAAATAAATGAGAAATGTATTCACTGCATGACATGTATAAAATATTGTCCAGTAAAAGCAATAGAGGCATTAAAATGAAGGTACTCATAATAGGGGCAGGACTTGGAGGTTTATTAAGTGCCGCAAAACTTGTAAAAGAAGGACATTCTATTGAAATGTTTGAACGATTGCCAGATATAGGAGGGAGATTTAGAAATATTAATTATAAAGGATATAAACTATCAACTGGGGCACTTCATATGATTCCACATGGAAGAGATGGACCTCTCGCTACTATGCTTACAGAACTTGATGCAAAGGTTACTATTGTAAATTCAAATCCTTTTGTTTCAGTCCGAGTTCCATTGAATAAAAACGATGTTAATTATAAAAATGGATTTAAAGATGTGTCTTTTAATGGGTTTATGCGCAGATTGTCCATTATAAAACAATTAAAAATTATTTGGATTAAACTAATTACTAAAATTAATCCCCCCATTACAGGATCATTTTATGATTGGATAACAAATAATATTTATGATGAGTCTTTAATAAAAATTTCAAATTCATTTTGTGGTTGGGCACTTAGTTTAAAAAGTGATGCCGTACCTACAAAAGAAATATTTGAAATTTTTAAAAATATATACAATTTTAAAGGTCCGGGAGTTCCGATTGGAGGATGCACTGCTGTAATTGATTCACTTTCAGAGATTATTCTTTCAAATGGAGGTAAAATTCATACGAATGCAGAAATTAAAAACATTGTTTTTTCAAATGGAAATGCAAAAGGGGTTGTTGTGAATGGTATTGAATATCTTGGAGATGTTGTAATAAGTAATATAGGACACTCTGAAACTTTTGATTTATATTGCAATGAAAATATTAATACAAATCTTGATTATTTTAATGAAATTAAAAATATTAAACCATCAGCAGGAGTGAAAATTTGCATATCTTCAAATGAGCCTTTAATTGGGCATGGTGGTGTACTTCTTACGCCTTTTGCACAAAGAATTAATGGCATCAATGAAGTCACAAATATCGATCCCACTCTTGCACCAGATGGAAAGCATCTTGCAATATCCCATCAATGTGTGCAATGGAAAGATCTTGGCAACATAAAAAAAGAAATTAATATTGGTTTAGAAGATTTAAAATATATTTTTAAAGATAGGGATTTTGAAATTTTATTAATTCAATCTTACCACAATGGTTGGCCTGTTAATAGATCTGCATCGGGCACAGACATTACAAATAAAACACCAATTGATAATTTATATATTGTAGGAGATGGGGCAAAAGGTAAAGGAGGAATAGAAGTAGAAGGTATAGCACTTGGTGTTAGAAATGTTATGAATGAATTATTAAATCAATCAAATGTCAAGTAATTACATTTATATACAATTCCATTATTTACATTGAAGAATTATGTTTATAACTTATGCTCGCAATATTTTCATTCCTGTGACTAATGTATGTAGAAACGAGTGTGGGTACTGTGGATTTAAACGAGATGTAAAAGATGCCAAAGCGTATCTTATGCGTATAGAAGAAATCGTTCCAATTCTTGAAAATGGTAAAAAAGCTAATTGTACAGAAGTGCTTTTTACTTTTGGAGAATATGCAGATAATTTTCCAGAATATAAAGAATGGTTAAAAGATATTGGATATTCAAGAACAATAGATTATATAGTAGAATTGTGCAATATTTCAATAGACATGGGGCTTTTACCACATACTAATGCGGGGGTAATGGACTTCCAAGATCTTAAATTATTAAAACCTGTAAATGCAAGTATGGGGCTTATGCTTGAAACTACGGCACAGCTTAAAGCACATGATAATTGTGAAGGAAAAGAACCGCATCTTAGACTTAAAACAATGGAAAATGCAGGCAAACTTAAAATACCATTCACAACTGGATTATTAATTGGCATAGGTGAAACAATAGAGGATAGAATTCATTCATTAGAAAAAATTGCAGAACTTCATAAGAAATATGGACACATTCAGGAAATAATCATTCAAAACTTTACTCCAAAAAAGGACACTTTGATGGAAAATCACCCAATTCCAGATATGGAAGAGATAATACAAACTGTAAAGATTTCAAAAGAAATATTGCCTTCCGATATTGCAATCCAAGTTCCGCCAAATCTTATTGACCCAAATATACTTATTGGGTGTGGGGTGACTGATATTGGAGGGATTTCGCCTGTGACAATTGATTGGATAAATCCAGAACATAAATGGCCATCTATATCAAAACTTGAAAAAACAATAAATGCTCCAATTAGAGAGCGATTACCAATATATCCACAATACATTAAAAAAAAATGGTATGATAAAAGGCTTGAATCATTGATTAACTCTCTTATTGATGAT
>JAAXQB010000352.1 GCA_012329085.1 Methanosarcinales archaeon
CAGCTCCACCCATTTGTAATTGAGGAACTTGTATGAATACTTTTTGGAATGGTTCAAATAGTGTGTCATCTGCCATAAGCATTGCTGCTTGTATTGCTTGTCTTGATGCAGGAATTACTTGTGCAGGTCCTCTGTGAATTGCATCTTCGTGAAGTTTTGAATCAATAAGTGATACTTTAATACCCATGCATGGTTCTCTGGACAAAGGTCCTGCTTTCATAACTTCTTCAAATCCATCTAATACAAGTTCCATTGTTTCATTTAAGTGTTGAATACCTTTTGTGACATTTAGATATATATTAGATTCATATATTCCAGCAAGCCCTTTTGCCTCTTCCTTAGTCATGCCAGCTGCCATAAGTTTTTCTCTTCGCTCAAGTTCAGGCATTCTCATTGTCACTTCACCTGATTTTACAAGTTCTGTGAGTTCAGGACTTAATGGTTCAATCTTAATTTTAAATACATTGTGCCTATTTGGGGATTTACCTTCAATCGGTCCTGCGGTTCCAGTTATAGTTTCACGATATACTACAATTGGGGGCGTTGTTGTAATTTGAATATTGTTATCTCTTGTAATTCTGCCTGTTACAATTTCAAGGTGAAGTTCCCCCATACCTGCTATAAGATGCTCTCCTGTTTCCTCATCTAATGTGACTTTTAGTGTTGGGTCTTCTTTTGCAACTCTTCTAAGTACTTCTATAAGTTTTGGAAGGTCTTTGGTATGCTTTGCTTCAATTGCAACTGTAACAACAGGCTCACTTGCATGTTTTATACTCTCAAATGGTATCATTCCTTCAAGGGTTGTGACAGTAGATCCTACAATCGCATCTTTAAGACCTGTGACTGCGGCAATATTTCCTGCTGGAATTCTTTTCACTTCAAGTCGCTCAGGACCCATAAATATTCCCACTTGTTGAATTCTATTCTTTTTAGAAGTTCCGAGAACTTCTGCTTCTAAGCCTCGTACAAGAGATCCACTAAATAATCGACCTGTTGCAACTTCTCCTGCATGAGGATCCATTGAAATATCAGTCACCATGAATACAAGTGGACCAGTTGCGTCTGCGGTTTGCATTGATTTTGCAATTGGAGAAGTTTTATCTCCATTCCATATCGCATTTACTCTTCCTTCTTGTGCCTGAATTGGACTTGGGAGATAACGGATAACCATGTCATTTACAGCTTCATGCAATGGACATTTTTCAGCAAGTGATTTCATATCATTTGCTTTACAATAATCAAATACTTGTCCAAAATTTATTCCTGTTTTTTTCATCATTGGAATACTTACTGCCCAATTATATAATGCTGAACCAAATCCAACAGTTCCAGCTGCAGCATCTACTTTCCATCCAGCTTTATATAAATCAGGCTTCATTCCTTTAATCAATTTATTAACATGATCAATTAATCCTCCAAGTCTTATTTGCATTTCATTTGCATCAACTTGTAATTCATTAATTAATCTATCAACCTTGTTAATAAAAAGCACAGGTCTTACATGTTCTTTTAATGCTTGTCTAAGAACAGTTTCAGTTTGTGGCATTGTGCCTTCTACGGCATCAATAACTACAACTGCACCATCAACAGCTCGCATTGCACGGGTGACATCCCCTCCAAAATCGACATGTCCGGGCGTATCAATTAAATTTATAAGATACTCTGTACCTTCATACTCATGCACCATAGATACATTTGCAGAATCGATTGTAATTCCTCTTGCTTGCTCTTCTTCATCGGAATCCATAAACAATTGTCTTCCTGCAAGTTCTTTTGAAATCATACCTGCACCTGCAAGTAGATTGTCAGAAAGAGTTGTTTTACCGTGATCAATATGTGCAACAATACCTATATTTCTTATTTTTTCAGGATCACTCATGAGCGCTGTAACGCGTTCAACCATTTTTTTTCTAGCTGCTGATACCATTTTTCAATTACCTTGCTGATTTTGCCACTCTTTCTTTGTCGTCTTTCTTTTTTACAGAAAAGCTTTTTGCGTCATGATTTGCTGCATCCATAAGCTCTGATGCAAGGCACTGTGCTGCTGATCTTTTTGTTTTAAATGATGCTTTTTTTGCACCAATTGTAATAGATCTAAGTGCACTATCAACTCGCCTTTGTGGTGCTGTATCTACGGCTTTTGGTACAGAGATTCCACCATATTTAAGTCTTACAACTTCTTCTCTTGGACCTGCATTTGAAATAGCATCAACGAGAATTTGCACTGGATTTTTTTTTGTTTTAGCATTAATAATATCAAATGCTTCTCTTACAATACGAAGTACAAGTTGTTTTTTTCCAGTATTAGTTTCTTTTCGCATCATATTATTAACTAATCGCTCAACAATTGAAATATCTGATTTATTAAATTGTTGTTTTGCATGTTTACCACCTGAATGAGGAATTATAACTGGTTTTAAACTAATGTATCGTTTCATTCCAAGGTCTTTTACCTCTATTTCAGATACGGCCCATTTATTAAATATTTTATAAGACATAATATATTACCTTCTTGGTTTCTCTTTTCTACCAATTACCATTTCTCGTAAACATACAGTATTTACTGCAATAACTTTAAATCGGACGCCGGGAATATCTCCTTTTGCACCACCCATTCGTCCTCCAATTCTTTCAACTGTCACTTCATCGTGTTCATCAATAAAGTTTATTGCACCATCTCCAGGACAAAATGCCGTCACTTGTCTTCCGTTTTTAATTAATTGTATTCTGACACATTTTCTAATTGCAGAATTTGGTTGTTTTGCTTCAATTCCTACTTTTTCAAGTACAATTCCCCTTCCTTGTGGTGCTCCACCGAGTGGATCTGATTTTACATCTAATTTAAGGGTTCTTCTGCTATATCTGGAATCTTTCCATCTAGCATTTTGTCTATTTTGTTTCAGCGTATGTGCTGCATATAATCCATTTGGCATATTTAATCAATTTTTTTTAATGTTTATTTTTTTATAAAATATAATTTTTAAAATTGTGTGCTAAGAAAAAAATTAATTTTTCGTAATTTTTATGTTTGCACATTATTTATAAAATCATATATTTAACACTCGCTCTAAATGAATTCGAGAAAATTTTAATAATTCATGATTGAATGTTCTAAGCGTTTGCTTATTCAGAAGGTACATTCGGGACGAATGTGCGTTATTTAAACGAATGTGTATTTTTTATTTTCTCTTTTTTCAATTGAAAATTTAATATCAATTTACATAAATCG
>JAAXQB010000224.1 GCA_012329085.1 Methanosarcinales archaeon
GAGGAGCTAGAGGTATGCCTTGGGGAGCGGTAAAATGTGATAATCCAAGGTAGACCACCTGCGGCGAAGGCGTCTAGCTAGAACGGATCCGACAGTGAGGAACGAAGGCCAGGGGAGCGAACCGGATTAGATACCCGAGTAGTCCTGGCAGTAAACGCTGTGAGCAAGGTGTTGCGCATCTCACGAGGATGCGCAGTGTCGAAAGGAAGCTATTAAGCTCACCGCCTGGGAAGTACGGTCGCAAGACTGAAACTTTAAGGAATTGGCGGGGGAGCACCACAAGGGGTGCGGCGTGCGGTTTAATCTAACTCAACGCAGAGAACCTTACTAGAAGCGACGGCAGGAAGAAAGTCAGCCTGAAGGGCTTACTTGACGAGCCGAGAGGTAGTGCATGGCCGCCGTCAGCTCGTGCCGTAAGGTGTCCAGTTAAGTCTGGCAACGAGCGAGACCTATACCTGCTATTGCTAACGGCCATATATGGGACCGAGCACTTTGCAGGGACTGCCTTGGAAACAAGGAGGA
>JAAXQB010000277.1 GCA_012329085.1 Methanosarcinales archaeon
CGCAAAGATTTTATCATCGACGACTACCAAGTTTATGAAAGTAGAGTAATGGGGGCGGACTGCATTTTACTAATCGCCGCTGCCATTGGCGACGCGCAAATGTCTGAACTAACGGAAACCGCATTAGGCTTAGGTATGGATGTACTCATTGAAGTACATAATGAACAAGAAATGGAACGGGCATTAAGATTGCCTTTACCTATGATAGGAATAAATAATCGAAACCTAAATACCTTTGAAGTATCATTAGAAACCACGATTAAAATGTTAGATATGATAAAAGATGACCGTATAGTCATAACCGAAAGTGGAATCTTAACCAAAGAAGATGTACAAAAAATGCGTGAGCATAATGTAAACAGTTTCTTGGTAGGTGAAACCTTTATGCGTGCGGAAAACCCAGGCAAAAAGTTAGCGGAACTTTTTAAATAAAAGGATGTGATGATGAATCAATACGGGTTAAGTTTTATTTCTGATGCAGATTTATTTGAACATGTCAAAAAGGGAAAAAGAGGGAAAAAGGACACCCATAAATATTATGTCAAAAAGGGAAAAAGAGGGAAAAAGGACACCCATAAATATTCATAAATATTCAAGTAAATTCGATCATTATTCACTAAAAATTGCTTTTCCTAATTTACAGAACAAACTTTACACTACCCGAATTAAATATGACCTACTCTAAAACCGTCAAACTATTTTAGGACGGGGCGCACTTAGCTAATATTGGGTAGCGTCCTCGTTTCCTAATAACTGTTTTCCATATATTCCTTGAAAATTTTGAGGGGTTTAATTTAGGAATAAGTTTTTTAAATGAATGCTATAAGCTTTTTCATGTGTTAATAATTGTGATTATCGTTTATTCTATGCAGGAGCTATTATTTAAGTAATAGTTTATTTTGAACATTTTCAAGGAAACAAATTATGAAAAATTATAAAGAACAAGACAAGACAAAACATATCGTTAATATTATTAAGCAGTCTTATGGCTTTTGCAAATACGGTTGTAGCGGATACGGAACCTAAAAATGGTCAAATTTTATTTACTAAAGAAAAAATAATTAATGGAAATAAGGTTAGGTTCGAAAAAATCCAGAGTAAACATAATATTATTATAGAAAGAATAACAAATGAATTTGGTAAAAAAATAAAGCCAAATAAAATTATTTTTAAAGGTTTAATTAACAAGTCCTTAAAAGAAAAAATGAATAATAATCCTAATAAAGTCTTTGATGTCTTAGTTGCTTTAAAAGATACTAGTCAAACAATAAGTTCTAAAATAGAGGCAGGGACAGTATTAATAGATAAATTAAATAAGTCAAAAAGAGTTTTTATTAATGGAGTAGAGCTGACCCCTAATAAGATAAAAAAACATAAGCAAGATAAATTTAATGCTATACAAGAAAATCTTAGAATTAAGTTAAATGAATCTAATAAAACTTTAAAAGAAATGTCTGATTTTACGCCTTTTTTAGTAAATAAAAAACAACCTATTTTCACAGCAAGATATAGACTTAAAAAAGAAGAGTTATTAAAGCTCTTACACAAATATTCTAACAAAGTTCTTGGTGTTGAGTTGTATTATGAACCTAAAGATCAACTTTTTGAAGCAATTAGTGCAATAGATTATAAGTCACATAACTCTGACGGAAATAACATCGGTATATATATGTCTGAAAGTGGATGTCCATATAGTAGTCATATTAATAATTTAACAATACTTGGCTCTTCAAACGGTTCTAATCATGCAGAAAATGTCAGTGGAATCATCAGAGGCATTTCATCTGATTCACATATTTATTGTGCAAATGGCTTTAGAATGCCCACAAATGCAGAATTAAACGGAGTAAATGGTAAGCCAAGAATTTTTGTTGAAAATCACTCTTGGGGTTATGTTAGCGATGATGATCATTATAGAACTACTGATAGGAGCTATGATAATCATGTATATGACTCAGGTGTCTTTGTTGTTCGTGCAGCGGGTAATAATATGACTAATGTTTCATCTCCTGCTAAAGGGTTAAATGTTCTTACCGTTGGTAATTATAATGATAATACTCTATCTATAAATACATCTTCTAATACGAGCGACCCAGAAACAGGTAATATAAAGCCAGAAGTATCTGCACCAGGAACGAATATAACGGCAGGTGGTCACACGATGACAGGAACAAGTATGGCATCACCAGTTGTTGCGAGTATGGCTACGAATTTAATGACCGAGTGGTTATATGAAGAAACACAGTTGCGTCCCCAACTTATGAAATCTGCAATAATCGCAGGAGCTAAAGATATTATAGCAGGTGGTGAATCTGCTGTTGGAAAAGGGGGTGCAAATTATAAAAGTTCTCTTAATTCTTCAATAGGCGGACTACATTGGTGGGAAGGTAATAATAATGATTTTTCTACATTTGATTCACAGGACTATATTCCTAATAACAATATGATTGATGTTAAATTTTATGCTAAGTCGCGTGCTTCAAAGACTAGAGTTGTTATTAGTTGGTTAAATAGAGGCGATTATACTTATGCTAATAGAAATGCATCGCACGCTATTGGTACTGATTTAGATGTTCGGGTATATGATCCAAATGGAAATTATGTTGGTGGTTCCTATTCTTGGGACAATGGGTTTGAAGTGGTTGAGTTTGATCCAACTAAGACTGGGTATTATCGAGTTGCAATAAATCGATATGCTAACAGGGATACAAGTTCTAAACTAAATATTGGTTTAGCTATTACAAACTATTAAGATTAGGGATTTATGTGTGGTTTAAAGGTGATTTATTATGTCTTTTTTCAGGCAAAAAACATAATAGATAACTATTGTGTTTATTTTTTAGGAAAATTCAATTTTTTACTCCGCTATTCTATAATGGTTTTACTTGACCATTACATTCACAAAGCTCCATAGGAGATTATTATGAAAACTTTATTTAAAAGTTATTTTATGGGATTTATTATTTTAATACTTCCTTTAGTTGCACAGGCTCAAGCGTTAACGGTTGAGTTATTGAAAGAAGGATCATTTTCTGTAAATTATCAAAGTCAACAAGGTCGAAAATTAGTTTATTTTAAGGATGAGCAGAGCTTGATTAAATATTTCCCTAATGAACTTTCATTCCCTGATTTTACAAATTTAAATATTAATTTCAATACACATAAATTGTTACTTATTATGTTGGAGAAACAAGGTTCAAGTGCTTCCAAAATAAGGTTGGGGCAAGTTGAAAATGTTGTTGATTCTAATAATTCAAGCATTAACTATACGCAACAAACTATATATTACCGTTATTTAGACAGTAGTTGTGCATCAAATGCTGTGGTACATCGAGCTTATATATTACTCAAAATATCAAAGCCCACGAATATGGAAATGTTTAGGTTAATCGAGAAGAAGGAGGTCGCAAAATGTACTCTTTAAAGCAAAAAATATATTTAATGTCATTGCTATGTTTAAGTTCTTTGCTGGTTGCTTGTGCTGGTGAAGATGAAGGTTATAAAGAGGTGGTTATTACACCAACCATTATTTCCCAAGGAATCAGTGCCTTTTCAGAAGAATTATCGGGAAGAAAGATAAGTTTGTATAAGAGTGAAGATGATCTTAAAGAAGATTTTTTAGATTATGATAATTTACAGATTCCATTAAACTTTACTAAAAATACTTATTTTTTAGTTAAAACGGCACAAAGACATTATA
>JAAXQB010000174.1 GCA_012329085.1 Methanosarcinales archaeon
TCTTTATTAAGTAATTTTACACTTTTAGAAGAATAAATTTTCTTTTGCGTCCTTTTAAAATTATCTGGTAATTTATGCGATAGTTTATCATCTATGTTATTGATTTGCGGTAAAACAACAAGCATCTCATCATCCTCCCATGCATTTTCTGCTTCATCTTCTGTCATCAATTCCTCATATAGCTTCTCACCCACTCTTTTTCCTATAATTTTAAGTTTAATATCTTCTGGTTTATATCCATATGTTGGTGCTAATTTTTCAATTAAGACATTTGCTAAATCCTCTATCTTAATTGATGGCATTTTAAGAATAAAAATTTCCCCACATTTTGCTATTTGTGTAGCTTTAAGAGTTAATTTAACAGCTTGGGATATTTCCATAATAAACCTAGTCATGTTAGAATCTGTTAAAGTTATAAACCCATCTTTTATTTGCTCTTCGAATATTGGTAAAACAGAACCTCTTGAGTATAATACATTTCCAAATCTAACACAAGAAAATACTGTTTTTCTTTTACCCTTATATAAATTGGCAGAAATTGTTAATCGTTCAGCCAATAGCTTAGTAGCACCCATAACATTCACTGGATTTGCAGCTTTATCTGTACTAATCATGATAAATTTTTCTACTTCTTCATCAATTGCCACATCTATTAGATTTTGAGTACCATATACATTTGTTTTCACTGCCTCAAATGGATTGTATTCACACGAAGGAACATGTTTCAAGGCAGCAGCATGAAATACTATATCCACATCTTCAATTGCCCTTTTTAGTCTTTCTTTATCCCTCATATCCCCTAAAAATGCTCTTATTCTATGTGTATTTAATTCTTGTTCTAAATCAAAAAGAGCAGTTTCATTTATATCTAACACTCTGATTGTTTTTGGATTAAAATTTAATAAAGTTTTTACAATTTCTTTTCCTATTGAGCCAGTACCGCCAGTCACCAAAATAATTTTACCCTCATAAAAAGATTCTAATTTTTCCATTTGTAATTTTTCCATAATTATTGTCTAAAATTTTTTATTGTATTTATCATGCAATTCATTTTTATTCATGTGCGGATATATTGAAAATGTTAATACTTTTGAATATATTTTTTAATTGTATATAATTTGTAAAGCTCATTCTCAAAGAGAATGAGCGTTTATTATATACTCAGAAAAATTTTCAATTTCTCGGTTGTTGATAAATTTACACTATCATTTAATTTTTTAAATGATGCGTATTTATGATATTAGCACATCCAGTTCATTTTATCATTCTTTTTTTGTCAAACTCCATATATTGCATGTCTTTGAATCATCTGCTCATTCTGTTCCTTCATAATTAATTACATCCACTATAGATAAATAAAAACATTCATCAAATTCACTCATAGACTTCCTTTCGGTGCTTTATTCTATAAATACAAATTTCTTTGGTTTCATCATTGATTGTGAACAAGACTCGATAATTTCCCATTCTAAATCTATATCCTTCCATCCCTCTTAACTTCTTTACGCCAACGAATCTAGGATTTTGTTCAAGTTTTGCGAGTTTTTGACAGACTCTGCTGAGTGTCTCGGAGGATAACTTTTCCAATTGCCTTTCAGCCCTTTTCTCAAGCTTAACCGTGTATTTCAAAGCTTGCCTTCTTTTTTCATCCGACCTATAAATTCTCCCAAATTCGTAAATTCTCCACCCTCTTCTATTGCTCGCTTAAGATCAAGTGTGTCTTCTATTTCTTTTATATAATCCATGATGCTGTTAAATTCTTTTAGATCGATGATAACTGCCTTTTTTTTACCGGTATCGTCAATAATATAATTTTTCATAGAACTCTATCCCCTAATATGTAATTTTATTTTGGAGTTTTTTGGTGCAATCTCTATCTTGCTTAAAACTTCAGCAATTCGCTGGCTGGCTTTGAAAAGAGCAGTTTCATTTATATCTAAATCTCTGATTGTTTTTGGATTAAAATTTAATAAAGTTTTTACAATTTCTTTTCCTATGGATTCAGATTCTCTAATCCCAAAAATAATTTTACCATCATAAAAAGATTCTAATTTTTCCATTTCTAATTTTTCCATAATTATTGTCTAAATTCATTTAGTGCATCTATTATATAATCCAATTCATTTCTATTCATATGCGGATACATTGGAAGTGTTAATATTCTTGAAGATGTTTTTTCATATATTTTAATTATTGCTTTTATATTTTTTTAACAAATATTTTTTATATTTTTTAAAAAACATCATGAGAAATTTATGGCAATATTATAAACTTTATTTTTTGATATTAATCCTTCATATAATTTCTTATCTACTATTTAATTGATTTGCTATATTTTTATTTTGCCTTTATTCAAGATTTAGGCAATAGTTCTTTTATCATTAACATTTTCAGAAGCTTTATTAAAATATTCATAGTCTAAAATCCCATACATCAACTCATCATGAAATTTACCATCCCAAAACCTTGATTCCCTATGCCTGCCTTCAAATTTAAACTCTTTTTTTTCAAAGAATTTTATGCTGGCTTCATTGTATTCAAAGATTATAGCATAAATACGATGTAATCTCAATTCACAAAATCCAAATTTAAGTAAAAGATTTATTGTATCACTTGCATATCCTTTTTCTTGCCATTTTTCTTCTCCGATATATATAGATATCTCTCCATGTCCTTCATTTTCATCCAAAATTTTCATTCTTTCTTCAATAAAAAAACCTAATCAACAAGTTTTTCATCTTCTAAATAGGGATACTTTTTCTCTTTAATCAATTGTAAATCTGGAAATCTATCTAAATACAATTCTGCGAAATTGGTTTTCCAAAGCAATTCATCATGCCCTCTATAATTAACTTATGTATATTCAATAGCAAAATATTCAGAAATGCATGAGGTTTGATACATCTCCGGCGTTGAAGAAGTGTGTCAGCATTTGGACGCCAGCCACCAACGCCGTGTTATCTGACATTCGGCAGTCGTTCGCTAAAGGTTCTCTATAAACTCATCAGGTGTCACCTTGGCTTGCCGCAGAATGCCCTTTAGTGTGCCAATCGCCAGCTCACGATGCCAAGGAACCACGCATCCAACAGTTCTTTCTGGCGTTTGTTTCTTGAGCACTACATGGCTGCCGCGCTGCCGCACTTTCTCGAAGCCCATGCGTTCCAGTGCACGGATAGCTTCTTTTCCCGATACCCTGCGTAACTTAGGCATACACCGTCGCTTCAAAAGTGGTCAGCAATGGCCTAGAAATTTCAGGTAGAGAAAATTCTTCCAAATAGAGTTCTGTTGCTTCTTTCAGATTGGCGATGGCTTCCTCAATAGTGTATCCCTGACTAACCGTCCCAACTTCAGGACATTCTGCTACATACAAATCTTCTTCCTTGTAGAGAACCGCGGTAAAGGTTCGTGTTGTCATTTCAAACACCCACTGGTATTGCGCTTGAAAACGCTATCTATCAAGCCGAAAGCTTCCGAATAGTTTCGCACGCTACCACTCATTGCCCTACCCCCTCTTTTTTGATTATATTTTCAATTTGTCGTTGTAATCTTGACATATCCTCTGTAATTATATCCCATACTACATCCAAATTCACACCAAAATAGGAGTGGATGAGTTTGCCTATAGTTTTCGCAATTTCCTGCCATCCAACATCAGAATATTTATTTTTGATTTCTTCAGATATGTTTTTTACAGCTTTACCAATAATTTCAATATTTATGAGTGTGGCGTCCTGAGTTTTTCTATCACTCA
The DNA here is from genome assembly GCA_012329085.1 of Methanosarcinales archaeon. The sequence continues at coordinate 3,752 of JAAXQB010000174.1, forward strand.
TAAACATATTAAAATCATAGCTCCTACTATATTCAATGATGTTTTCACAAGAAATTAAAATGTCTTTTAAATATTCTCTATCTCCTTTTCTATGCATACACGATTTCTCTTTTTATTTTTTTTTATAATTATCCTTTCCATTTCTCATTGTTTATAAATATATTTATACTATTTATATCTTTGCAACTTTTTTACCTTTTCTTTTTATATGTGCTGTTATATTATATATATATATATATATATATTAAATCATTTATATATTTTCAAACTTTTTGGATTTTTATTTTAGTCAATCTTGTTTGCATTTCATCATATTTTTAAAATATTTTGTAACTTTTTTATTAGCACATTCTCCGAAGGAGAATGTGTGTTATATATAACTTGTAAAGTTATATACTAAACACTCATTCATTCTGAATGAGTTAAAGAAATTTTTAATTTCTTGACTGTCCATATTTTTCACAATATATATCATGGATTGAATTTTTTCATTCATTATCATATGTATCTTTTTCATTCTTTCTTCAA
>JAAXQB010000268.1 GCA_012329085.1 Methanosarcinales archaeon
TTAAATTTTATATAAGGACTTATAAAAACTAAAATAATATATAAATATTTCCGAGAAAAAAGGAAATTTTTCTCAGCATATACTTTTACAAATTATAGAGGCTGTCTAACAATTAAAATCCCGTGTACAAATCAATTAATATTTATCACATTTGGGGTAATATTTATAAAATTATAATTAATAATTACCCAATTGGGATAAAATATAACTTAAATGTGTGATGTAAATTAGTTATTGGACAGCCTCTATAATTTGTAAAGTTATAGAAAATATTTAGCACAGATTATATATTTAAACATCAGTTTATAATACATCAACCCAGCGTTTATCTGTATAGCAAAAAGATTGTGGTGGAATAAAATTAAGTATGACTTCTTTTGGATCAATGGGATTAAATACTTCGACTTTTCCAATTTCAATGGCAAATCCGTTTTCTTTCCCTTTAAAATAATCAAAAAAATCCTTTTTTTCAATTCCTGAAAAGTTCTTACATTCACTCCATAGTTGTATAGGATGTTTTTCAATAATTTTTTTTATCGAAAATGCACCCACAATTTTTTTTATTGGAGAAGAGGAGTAAATATAAACCATATCTAAATCTCGGTTTTTAAATATTGATTTACGAAATTCATATTTTTTATTACCCTCTATAATTTGATTCGCGTATTTCGGTTTAATTGACAGTAAAATGTTCATCTATTTCACCCTTTATTTTTATTTTTAAATATTTTTCATTTGAAATTTGTGTAATTGATTGTGGAACAAAAATTTTCATCGGTTTTAAATCTTTTAATTTTAATGAATTTTTTAAATGGAAATGATGCCTAAATAGAATAACCATGGTTGGCTTTTTAGCCATTTCTTCAATTTCTTCCATTGAATATGCAACTCTTTTTCGTACATTTCTAAAAATTTCATCTTTAGATTGTAATCCGTACAATATCTTTTCAACAACACCCAACGAAGTTATTTCACTATATTTGGTACGATAAAAAAGTAAAATGTCTCCTTGTGAAAGAATTTTTATTCTGGAGTTGCTAAGATATGCCTTCTTAATAGTATTGCCTTCGACAATGAATTCACCATTATGTTCTAATATGGATGTTTGGCGATATTTATAATCGGTAAATAATCTTTGATGATATTTTGGAAAAATTGGAACTAAAAATTTATTAACATCATCCCCATCATATAAACTTGGATAAAACATTTTTGAAATTTCAAGTGGATTCATTGATTTAATTTTAGTTTTATCAACTAAAAGTTTTTTAACAAAAATTTTCTCCCCCGTATCCTTTATTGCTGCTCTATAAAATCCATATTCAGTTATTAAATTAATAAGATAATCATTATTTAAATTCGTAAAATAAGTTAAATAAACTTCATTGATGTTATTGTTTATTGCATAATTAATAGCTAATTTAATAAAAAGTTCTCCAATTTTATTACCTACATGAGTGACTTTCAAAGTTGAAATTTTAAGTCTTTTCTTTGTCGGAAGAGAGGGGGTTGATTCTATCGGCTCATTTTCAATTTTATATATTAATAAAGCTCCGATAGTACCATCGATTCTATGAACCCAACACTTTCTACCCTCTCTTGATATTTTTTCGAACCAATTAGTAAACTCTAACTTTCCATATTCTTTTTTTAGAGAATCAAAAATTGCATCGTTTAAATTAAGATTATGCACAGCATCTTCATTCAAAGCAGGGGGTCTAACTACTTTTTTTGAAGATTTCTTTTTAAAAATACCAATTCCTTCATTGATGCATAAAACTCTGTCTTTTATATCTAATCGAATAGATTTTCTATGAATTCCTTTGTCTTCTGTAATTAAAAAATCAATCGCATTCTTGTAAATTGAATATAAAATTGCATTATCAACCTCATCATTAATTTTAGATGGAACTCTAACAGCAGTTAAAAAATCATCATCTTCATTTTGATTGGGAGTATATTCCAATATAGGATAAGTATTAAGCTTTGATAACGCAATCTTTTTTCTACTGATATTTGAATCTTTTTTTATTTCTTCAATTGATTTTGGATGAATAAGAATTTCAATATTTTCATTATTCAATATTTTCAATAGTGTTTGTAATTCATCACTTAATACATGATTGTTTTCTCTACTAATGAAAATATTTGTGTCAATTAAAATACGCATACTTAAACCTTTAATTTTCCATAATCGATTGATACAGACTTTATTTTTATCATTTTATACCATTCCGAAAAATGCTTTGTTAAAATTATTTAGTATTACAAATCGATATGTTTTTATTTAATTGAAATAAAATGCTTTTGTTTTATCCATAAATATAAAATTGATTATTTAGACCCTATTAAATTTTTATTTTTTAAAACTGAAATTACAAGAGAAGATGCATTTCTTGCAGCGATTTCCTGATCTTTGTCTTTGGTATGATTTTGTTTATTATACCCCCAATCACAAATACCTTTTATTATTATCCATTTTTTTCCATTATATTCCGATGTTGTACTAATCCCATACCCTTCCATCTCACCTCCAATAGCTTCTGGGAATTTTTTTTTAACTCATTTATGAATTTTTTGTCATCACATAATATTGAGGCGGAAAGTATATTACCTTTAAAAATATTAAAATTATTCGTTTCCAGATCGTCAAATCGCATGAGTAATTTTTTATCGACATTGTGTGTTTCACCTCTTTGTATTACCTCATTATCAGTTTTTTTGATATGAGAAATATTGGTAATACTTTCTGAAATTAAAACATCGCCTATTTTTTGCGTATTTTCATTAAGTCCGTATGCAATTCCAACCATAATTACTACATCCGGTTTTATTTCATCAATTGCCGTAGATAATATATTCTGGCTAACATTACCCCCTTGCTTAGGTTGCTTAACAATTGTAACATGCGATTTTCCAATATTTTTAACATCCATATATTCTAATTCTGTATCTGTAATTATTTCAAAAGATTTAATCGCAGTATTTTTTTTAATAACATGTTCCAACTCTTTTTTTTCTATATCTGTAACTGTTATAATAAGAACCTTATTCGAATTGTTTTTATTATTTTCTTTCTTTTTTTCTTGCATATCAATTTTTTTATATTTTTCTAATAAATCGATATGCTCTTTATTAAGATAAGTATGACCGATTTCAGAGTCTATAACACTTTTTGCAGAATCTATAACACTTTTTGTAAAAATGATAGAATTTTTTAATTTATCCCAAGTAATATCTTCTATATATTGTAAATTCAATAATTTCATTCCAATTATTTTCGATTTCTTTTTCGTAAATCGTTTATATTCATCTTTTGTAAACATTTTTTCATCATTTTCAAAAGAATTCCAAACATCAGTAGGTTTTCCATATTCTATAACTTTTAATGTTGCTTTAATCTTTATAATGCCTTTTTGTCCGTCTATCCCTTCTACAAAAATATAAATTTTCATATTGCTCTTTAAAAATTTTCCGACTCCACCTTTGAAATAAACAAAAGAATTACAATTTTTGTGTTTGATACGATTGAATATTTTATTATTTATAGATATAATCATTCCTGAGATATCTTTTTTCTTAAATGGGAAAATAGGTTGAGGTAAATATTTTTGAAAATTTGTTTCTATATTTTTTTTTGTTAAAAGTGGTATATAAAATTCTTTACAAATATTTTCTATAATTTCTAAATTTACATTTTCATAATAAAATACCATTAAAAGAGGATATTTATTTCGATTTTGTTTTAAATCAGTTTTTATTTTATCAACATTAGAACCATCTTCAATTATGTAACATCCACATTTTGGAATGAAGTTTTTAATTTTCTTATTATGCATTTCATATTCAAAAATATTATTAAAAAGTGTATATTCAATGATGTCATCGATGATATTTTCAGTGTTACATACATTAAATTTGCAAAAGTTTTTTAAAATCCATTTAGAAATTTGTTTAGCATCAAATGGATCTTCAGTATAAGATGAAATTATATTTTTTGATAATTCATATATGGTGTGTCCTTCTTTAAATTTATCAGGCTTTTGACCTAAAAAATAAAAACCTTGTTTAAATAAAAAATATGTCGTTCCTATGAGTTTTGATGGAAGATTTGTTATAATATTAGTTCTTCCTTCCTTAGAGCAAAATCTTTCAGCTTCTTCATATAATTTTGTGCCATACTTTTTATTCCTTTCAGATTTTTGTATATATAAATTTTTTAATTCGATCGAATTTGAAAAATTTCCCTTTTTTAAAATAACAGATCCTATTAGCTTGAAAATTGGTTCTTCATTTTTTATCGTTGGTATAAACACTCCAAACGCTGTTCTATCTCCTTTTAAAATTAAATCAAGCGTTCTATCTAACCATTCTTCATATTTTGGATAATTATTTTTAAATTCTGTAGCTGACTCTTGTATCTCTTTTAAAAGAATTAAATCTTTTTCATCCATAAGTCTTCGAACAATACTTTCGTCTGTATTTATCATAGTTATTTAGTTACTTTACTGATATTACACATCGAATAAATTACAATTGCACCAATCTTTTTATAGTTTTATACATTATAATTTGGTGCTTGTTCTTTAAATCTTATGTCCGCAGGATTCACGCAGATTACGCAGATTTTTTTCATTTATTGTTTTATATTTTTATTTTTATTTTTTAAGATTATAGTAATTTCAGTATATATTTATTTTCGCATTATGATTGTTATTTTCATTTATTAATAAAACCTTCATTCAATATAATGATTTTGGTAAACTATTCAATCAATAAAAATCATATTATTCTTTTATTCTATGATTGTAAAAAAGCAGTTGAAAGAAGATTAAATAAAAAAATGAATACGGATTTATTGATATATTAAAACATAAAATAAAATCAACAAAATCCACAATTAAAAATATTGAATATTAATAGTATAATAAAATTTAATATCTTATTTTTATTTGACGGAGAAACACCATTAATAGATTCCATTGAATCGTATATGTAAATTTTTCAAAGATGTTTTTAATCATCAAATCTCTGAATCGACCATTCTTAAATTAACTAAAATATATGCAAAAAATGTAAAATATGCGTGTTTAATATATAATAGTCGATTATTCTCTGACAAGAATGAACTTTACAAATTATATATAACGCCCATTCTCCTTCGGAGAATGTGCTAATAAAAAAGTTACAAAATATTTTAAAAATATGATGAAATGCAAACAAGATTGACTAAAATAAA
>JAAXQB010000342.1 GCA_012329085.1 Methanosarcinales archaeon
CCACGGTAATAATTATTAAATTTTTTAAATTTGTTTACAATATTATTTCACCTATATTTATTAGATTTTATTAGATTTTATTAGATTTTATTATATATTGTTGTTTAGTTTTGTGCTTGCATATAATTTGTAAAGTTTATTCTTGTAAGAGAATGAACGATTATTATATGCTTAGAAAAATTTCAATAAGTCATTTAAAATGAATAAGTGTTTGCTTATTCAAAATGAATTTATGAAATTAGTTTATTATATTTTAGATAGTATTACTATGATTTTTTTACATCACCCCATAATATCAATCAGATATATTTAGCAAATATCCATAATAAACAATATTTGCCTACAATTACTATATAGATTGTATTGGTATATATAAGTATTGTAAAACTATCTATTTATTGTTTTAATTTATTTATTTCTTATAAATCACCCCATAAAAAATCAATCATAAAAATCAAACAAATATTCGTAATAAACAATATTTGCCTACAATTACTATATAGATTGTATTGATATATAAAGATATTGTAGAATTTTCTATTTATTTTCATAATAACTTATCATTTTACATAATCTATATTAATTATCCATATAGTTCCAACTCTATATAGCATAATATTGTGCAATGCAGACAATTCAATGATTAAATATCCATAAAGTAATTTAATGAAAATAAAAGAAATTATGGATAAAAAAAATAATTACTTATAATCCAAAGGATACAATCTCATTTGAGATAAGAAAATTCAAAATGCATACAATAAATGGCATGATAGTCATAAAGCTTGAAACAATACTTAGACACAATCTCGGAAAATAATTAAACTTAAATTTTCAGATGATAAAATGCCATCGAATTTACTTGATATTATGCGGCATTCATTACATAGTTATATACTCTTTAATGTTCTTTTAATATATATGTACATATATATCATACTCTATAATTATAATTATCTAATATAAAAGCTTTTATATAAACCTAATATTTAATTCGTAAACCCAAGTCTAATAATAGTTCATTCTCTGACAAGAATGAACTTTAAAAATTACATACAATAAAAAAAGCACAATAAAAATGAAAAACAAATCACATATATTTGCAATACTCATAGTATTCATACATAATTTCTTAACTATTGTAAATTTTTTTAAATTTATAGCTGCCACAAATATTTAATTTGTGCCATATCCGAAATGGTTAAATATTAATACCAATTGATATATCTATTAGTTTATTACAAATTTTTAAAATCTATTCTCGAATATGGATGTGAATAATATGAAAAGTAACTTATACAAAAATATATTAATAGCAGTCGATGGATCTGAACCTAATAAAAAAGCAATTTCATTAGGATTAGAGCTTGCAAAACTTTCCGAAGCAAAAATATATGCCGTGTATGTGACAGATACTACAGCATTTGCTTCAATTCCTATGGATGCAGGATGGGAAGTTATGTACAATCTTATAAAAGAGGAGGGTAACAAGGCAACTAGTTATGTGAAAGATCTTGCAAAATCAATGGAACTTGATACAGAGTCTGTAATTATTGAAGGAAATCCTGGTATTGAAATTATAAAATTTTCAGAAGAAAATGAAATAGATGTTATTGTTATTGGTAAAACTGGAAAAAGCATGTTGGATAAATTTTTACTTGGTAGTGTAGCGGATAAAGTTATACGAAAATCAAAAATTCCTGTGCTTGTAATTCGTGGATAATACATTAATAAAAATATAAATTAAATATAAATTAATAGGGATATTAAATTATAGAGGTGCCGTAATGCCAAAAGATACACTTGTAAAAAACATAATGACAAAATCAGTGATAAGCGTTTCACTTCCAGGTTCAAGAGATGAAGTTCTTGGTTTGCTAAGGGATAAAAAAATATCTGGAGTTCCTGTTATGAAAAATGGAGAACTCATAGGTATTGTCACACGATCTAATCTACTTAAAAATCCAGAAGAAGATCAATTAGCATTGCTTATGACTAGAACTCCTGTGACAATTACTCAAAATAAAAGTATAGTGGATGCTGCAAAATTGCTTATTGCCCAGGACATAAGTAAGTTACCAGTTCTAAATAAAAATGGAAAAATGACAGGACTTGTGACAACATCAGACATCGTGGATAGTATAGCAACACTTAATATCACAGAACCTATAAGAAATCACCTAAGCAATGGAGTTGTATCTGTATGGGATAAAACCCCTCTTTCAGTAGTTGCAAGAATAATGGAACTTTCAAATGTAAAAGCAGTTCCAATTCTTGATTCCGATCTTGAACTTGTTGGAATTATATCTGAATCAGATATTATAAGTGCAAGTGTTGTGCAAGATTCTATTGAAGTGTCAGATATGTCAGCTGGATCAGATGATGATGATTGGACATGGGAATCCTATCGAGATACCATGAGTTTATATTATAGTGTGTCAAAAATCAATGTTCCAAAAATTCCTGTAAGTGAATTCATGATAAAAAAACCAATAACTGTATCATGCAATTCAGAAATAAGTGAGTGTGCATTAGAAATGAAAAAATCTAATATTAATCAAATTCCAGTAATCAATACAGAACAAAAATTACTTGGACTTATGAGATCGCGAGATTTTTTGAAAGTACTTATAAAAGAATAAAATGAACCGCCCATTTACATTCATAAATTCTGCAATTTCTGTAGATGGTAAGATTTCCACAATAGAGCGAAAACAAATTAAAATCTCTGGAACCATTGATTTTGATAGAGTTGATGAACTTCGTGCAAATTCAGATGCAATCATGGTTGGAATTGGAACTATGCTTGCAGATGATCCAAGTCTTACTGTAAAATCAAAAAATAGAAGGGATGCACGAAAGCAGAAAGGATATCGTGAAAACCCAATCCGAATTGTTGTGGATAGTAAAGCACGAACTCCAATCGATGCTGACATTTTTAAAAAGGGCGAAGGCGAAAAAATAATTGCTGTATCTAAGCTTGCGCCAATTGAAAAAATTAATTTATTAAAAGAAAAGGCAACTGTTATTGTAGCAGGTGAAACCCAAGTAAATCTTATTAAATTGATTGAACAATTAAAATCTATGGGAGTTAATCAATTGATGGTCGAAGGTGGAGCAGGGCTTAATTTTGCAATGTTATCTCAGGGACTTGTGGATGAGATTTATACATTTATTGGAAATATAATAATTGGTGGCAGTTTATCACCATCATTATCAGACGGAGCTGGTTTTTTAGAGCAAGAAATATTAAATCTTAAACTTAAATCATTTAATCAGATGGATGACGGCATACTTATAGAATGGACAGTAGAAAATAAGCATCATGAACATTCTTGAAATTGTAAAAATTCTTGAAGAAATTGCACCGCCTGCTCTTGCAGAAGATTTTGATGAAGGAAAGATTGGACTTATTCTTGATGTTAAAGAAAATATTTCTAAAATTGCAATTGCACTTGATCCTACGATTGCAGTAATAGAGCAAGCCGCAAAAATTAAAGCTGATTTATTGATAACCCACCATACACTTATTTTTAATCCAATTACTATTATTTCTAAATCATTATCATCAAAACTTAAAATTTTATTGGATAATGAGATTTCTTTTTATAGCATGCATACCAATTATGATAAAGTAAAAGGTGGCGTAAATGATATACTTGCAGAAAAGCTTGGACTCTATGATATTAAAGAATTGCCAGTTGGAAGAATTGGTAAAATAAATACACATTCTACAAGTGAATTTGCAAAGCATGTTTCAGTGTGTTTAAATACTTCCTTGCAATATATTGGAGAAAAAAATATTGAAACTGTGATGGTTGTAGGCGGAAGTGGATTTACAAAAAAATTTTTAGATATTGCAAAAGAACACTCTGTTGATGCATTTGTATCAAGTGAACTTAAACATAGTGTTGCATTAGATTATAAAGATATTGTACTTATTGATGCAACACATTATGCTACTGAAAATCCATCAATGAAAAAATTATCTGAATTGCTTAATAATATGATTGAAGTGGAAATTGAATTTATTGATTCAAATCCAAATATCAAAGCAATTAATTATAATTGTTACGATTGAATTTAAAACGCCGAGGATGGGATTCGAACCCATGCATCCCGCAAGGGAAAACAGGTCTCGAGCCTGCCGCATATAGACTCAAACAAGAATTTACTTATTTTGATTAGTCCGCTCTGCTACCTCGGCAGTATTCACAATATTTAAGCTGTTATCTATTATAAATCCATCGAGAACAAGGAGAAAAATAATGTATTATGTAAAATGTATCGAATGTGATAAAAAATACTCAAAAGAAGCTGTAATATATAAATGCGAATGTAATGGATTACTTGATATAATTTATGATTATTCTTCCATTGATATCGATAAAGAAAAACTTAAAAATATTCCATTATCTGTATGGAAATATAAAGCATTGCTCCCTATTGACTCTAAACCAGTTTCAATACAAGAAGGCGGCACTCCGTTATATAAGTGTGATAAGATTGCTAAAGAACTTGGAATAAAAGAGCTTTATATAAAACATGAGGGAATGAATCCCACAGGTTCGTTTAAGGATAGGGGCATGACTGTTGGAGTGTCAAAAGCTATGGAACTTGGGATGAAAGTTATTGCGTGTGCATCCACTGGAAACACTTCTGCATCTCTTGCAGCATATGGGGCAAAAGCAGGACTCCCCGTTGTTGTGCTATTGCCTGAAGGAAAAGTTGCTCTTGGGAAAATTGCACAAGCTTTGATGCATGGTGCAAAAGTATTAAGTGTTAGAGGAAATTTTGATGATGCTCTTGTGCTTGTGCGGGAATTATGCGACAAAGAACAATTTTATTTATTGAATTCTATCAATCCATATAGGTTAGAAGGTCAAAAAACTATTGGTTTTGAAATAATAGATCAACTTGGATTTAATGTTCCTGATAGGGTGGTGCTTCCTGTTGGAAATGCTGGAAATATTACTGCAATCTTCAAAGGATTTAAAGAGTTTAAATTGCTTGGGCTTACTGATAAAATCCCAAAAATGATGGGAATTCAATCAGAAGGAGCGGCACCAATCACGAATGCGGTAAGAGCTGGGGCAGATGATACAATTCCAATACAAAATCCAGAAACAATCGCTACTGCAATTCGTATAGGCAATCCTGTAAATGCGATTAAGGCACTTAAAGCTATAAAAGAATCAAATGGGTCGTCAGAAACTGTGACAGATGAAGAGATTATTTGGGCACAAAAAATCTTGGCGAGTGTTGAGGGTATTGGAGTTGAACCTGCAAGTGCAGCATCAATTGCAGGACTTAAAAAATTACTTAATCAGGGCGTTATTGGGAGGGATGAAACGGTAGTATGTGTGACAACAGGGCACCTCTTAAAAGATCCAGAAGAAGTTATTGATAATTGCGATGAGCCGATAGTTGTAGATGCTACGATAGAATCGATTCGAGATGCGGTGTTTGATTAAAATTTATTTATAACATTCGGAACGCACATTCGGAAAGCTCGTTCGGAACGAACGAGCGTATGAGAAAATCTCTGATTTTCGAACAAATGAGCGTAAACACCCATTCTTTCAGAATGAGTTATTCGAACGAATGTGCATAAACCCCCTATTCTTTCGAAAATTTTATTTTAAAATATTCTTCCAGAAATTTTATTCAGAATGAGTTTAAGAAAATATAGATTTTCAAATGAATGGACTTGTTTTAAATTACAAAAAATGTTAGAACAATCACAAATATTTGATAGTCAATTCTCAAGAATGAATGTTTTACATCAACTATTTCAATGTCTTAAATTATGGAATGAAAATAGGCATATCATCAATAGATTCTATACATTCATCAATGGATTGTTCTCTAAAAATCTCAAACCACTGATTCGTGTGCCTCATATATGATAAATTAAACTAATCCTTATCTACATATTCCATTCGTGCAAATTTTAGTTCAAAAAAAGGTGATATAACATTTGGGCCTGGGCTGTGATATTTTGCACAGAAATAGATATAATTTCGGTACCACTTTGTATAAATCTCTACAATATAATTATAATGATTGTTTTTCGGAGGGTCAATAATATGTTTTGGCTTTAATATAGACTCAACAAATTCATCACATTTTCTTTTTATTTCTGCTTTAATTGAATCTGAAACTTTGGGTTTTGGTTGTCTTGATGATTCAAATGTCCACGATCTTTTTCTTTTTACCATAAATATTATTTATATGGCTTAATACATTTTAAATTTTTTGTATTGGTGTACTTTGCCAAATAGTATAAAACATATCATTTTAAAGAGATTTGAATTTATGTCGCCTTATCAAGAAACTAATTTATAACCTAAACTCCGCCAAAATAGGAGGCATTTAATGTCAATAGTTATATTTGCTTTCGACCACATTTGATTATTTCTTATATCGCCATACAATACCATTTCCTAAGTTACCGTACAGGGATAAACAGATAAAAATTTTCTTAAATAAGAAAAAATATAAAACAATAATGTTTTGAAATAAATATGTGCAATATAAAAAATAAAAATTCGTGAAGCTTAGCATTATAATTGTAATATTAAATGATTAAACAAAGATTGCTTATTTAAATTTAAAAAAAATACTAAATATAAATGAAAAAATTAATTAAATTGTTCCATAGAAAGCAGATTTAAGGTTATAAATCGTAACTCTTCGAAAGTTAACCCACATGTATTAAATCTGCAAACAATGTATGCATACATTCTGCTCTCTTAGGTGCCTTTGCAAAATAATTTCGTCCCCCTCTTATGAGTTATTTTATAGGGGTTATATATAAACCTTATGTGTAAAAATGAGCGATATTAAAAAATTAATATGTGTTGGATAGAATTATTGAATTGAAGGGTAAAATAAAATCCATAGGCTTGGATACTTCAATCAATATTATTTTAAAAAGTAAAATGATTATGGGAGTTTTATATAGGTTAAAAAATGAGGAGTTACGATATATAACTTTATAGGTTATACATAATTAAAAAATGAATTGAAATAAAATTATAAGTTCTTATCATATCTTCATTCATTTGGCAAATCTACCCCAGTGGCATCAAAAAACTTTTTAACAACAACATCATTTATAAGATGTAATAAAGTTTGTTTATCTTTCACATCACTAAAAACACCTAATGGAATTTGAGCAGCTGCGGATGTTGCATGTCCACCACCGCATTCATCTCCAAAAGCTTTTTTCATAATTGCACCAAGATTTACACGAATATCTTTACTTCTTCCAGATATATAAATCATATCTTCTATAACTCCAAATACAATCGATGTTGAGACTCCTTCAAGATGCAGTAAATAATCTGCAGCTTGTGGAAGTGCATCTCTATCACGGATACTACCTACATTTGAAAGTAAATAACTTCCTATAACTTGTCTATTATTGATTGCATCTCCAAGTATGTTTAAAGTTTCTGTAGATATGGGCGGATGTTCTAATTTTTTAAGAATATTATGATCTGATATTGGGTATAGGTATGATGCTGCAGAAAGATCCGATGAGTCGGCATTTCGTTTAAAATCTTGTGTATCAGTTCGTATCCCATGTAATAATGCGGTTGCAAGTCTTTTGTTTATATCAATATTAAGTTCTTGCAGATATTTTGTCATAATTGTACAAGTTGCACCTACAATTGGACGAATATCTATATACTCAGCATCAATTTCATGCCCATTAGTTGGATGATGATCTATTATAATGTCAATCGGGGTATTTGATTCAAGTATATTATTTGCACCTGGTATGGCACAATCGAGAAGTGCTATTTTATCAAAATCTGATATATTGTATTCATCTATTCGATTTAAATTGATTTGCATAAGATTCACAAAAGCTTTGTTTTCTTGATGACTAATCTCCCCATTGTATAAAATTGTTGATTCTATTCCAAAGCTATTTGCAATTTCTTCTAAAGCAATTGCACTTCCTATGGCATCAGGATCAGGATTGTTGTGTATTACAATAGCAAGTCTTTTTCCTTCCATCCCTCTTAGCATATTAGATAATCTTGTACCTTTGTGCAATAATTCCACTCGCTCGAGTGATGTCACAAGAGATGTTGCAACAATTCTAGATGGTACAATAACTTGATTTGCACCAATTTCATCCATTTTTTGTTTATTAATAATATCTGATGCCCTAGATATTGAATATATATCAATCGATTGATCTTTTAAATTTTTAAGTACAGTTTCATTTGCTTTATTGTCAGAAGATAAAATTAAAATTGCAATTAATTCTTTTGTATTTATTTGATCTAATAATGTAGGGTCGTTAAGATCTCCTACTATTGCATCATATCCTTCTTCTCTTAGCGTTTCTACTTTTTGTTCATCTTTATCAATTATAAAGATTTCTTTGTTAAGTTCTTTAAGTTTTTTTACAAGTGCAAATCCAATACTTCCACTACCAAGAATTAAATATGAAGGCTTAGATTTTATTTTTTTAGATGCTTCGATTCTGTTTTCTAAATTATCCATATCATCTGATTTTTTCATAAATTATAATGCTTAAACTCCTAAGTATCTATAATATGCAATGGTCATATAAATATTTGTTTATCATATGGCAAATGGATTATAAATTATATTTGTAAAATTTTTGATAGATAGTTCGGAACGAATTATCGTTTGTTCGTTCGAAACGAACTAGCGTTGGAGAAAATATTTGATTTTTTATTGAAGTTTATTCTAAAAATATGCAAATTTGCAATAAATTTATTAAAAATAAAAAATTTCATAATAAATATGGATGCATGCAATCAAAAGAAAATATAATGCCATTTGAATTGTATTTAATATATTATTGTAAATTATATAGATAAAAAATTAATTTATATATAGAGTATCGTAAGCTATATATAGATATAACACATAATAATACATAGCGAATATATGAAATAGATATTTTTCATATATGCTATTTCTTATA
>JAAXQB010000179.1 GCA_012329085.1 Methanosarcinales archaeon
ACGCTCATTCGTTCAATCATGAGCTATAAAAAGATTTCATCAATATATACATATACTGCACTATAAATATTACTTTAACTTCGAATAATAATGGAGAATGCATTAACTCATATAATCGTGCAATTCAGCTTAGCTTCATTATTTAATAAAAATAAAGGGGGAAAATGCCCATAGATTCTATTCTCTATATATGTGGAACATGGAATAATGGGCAAGAATATGGATAGAGGATTAGCGACATAAAGGGAAAAAGTGTCTTGAAATTAAAAAGAGGGAGTTAAATTACTATGCATATCACTCAACTACTCGTTATGATAAAGAAATTAAAAAAAGGGCGAAAAGTGTCAAAATATCTTGGAAAACGACCAAAGAAAAAGGATATATACCCAAATGGGTAAAATAAACAGATTGTTGCCAATCTACAAAATATCACTGAATATGAGAATTCAATACTACTACATAAAATGATGAATGACTTAAAATCATTTTTGAGAATTGGTTTTCATAGACATTGGAGAGTGATATGCACTCTTGTTATGGGGCGAGTTACCGATAATGTTCTATTAAGACGGGCGAAAGATGCATGGGAAAAATTATACAATGCTGAAAACACATATTGCATAAAGTAGGCGCAAATCATGCCGGACAAAACATAATATTTAAGAAAACTTGTTCAAAATGAACAAAAGACTTGTTGCAAATTAAAGCCATTTATACCATAAATCGATATGCTGCGGTAAAATTTCGCTTTTTTAGAAATCAGTATGCTGCGGCAGTATAAATTATTACGCAACAAGTCTAAATATCATATCACAAATTAATCATTTAATAATGAAATTATTTACTTTAAAAGGAATACAGTATATTGAAAAATCAAATTATCTTTAATTTTTTTGTATGTGTTTAATTTATTAAAATTGATATCTTGAAATATCAAATTGTATATATTTTTATGATTTGTTATACGATTTAAACAAAAATCACAAATCAATGATTTATGACTGTTTCAGCCCTTATGAGATTGAATTAAATTAAATTTTTCTCTAATTCATTTTAAAAAAATTAGTGCTAAATATATAATATTATAAATTATATATAATTTAAAATAGATAGCAATAAAATAATCCCATAAATTAATAATTTATGTTAAATTTGACCCAATTTAAAGAATTTTAATAATGAAATTTAGCAATTAAATACATATGTCTTTACAAAAGATTATTTTTTATCCATCTTATTTGCTATTAGCACTCCAAGAGCGCCGCCAACTAATCCACCTATAAATGTTATGCCCATTCCCATCATGGAAAAACCTCCTCCGCCTCTACCTTCTCCGCAACCTCCTGGACCGCATGCAGCTGCGATAGAGATTATAGTTATTAATGCTATGCTTATTGTTGTTGCAATTATTAGTTTTCTATTAGTATTCATTTTAATCAATCCTTTATTTTGTTAATTATTTTAGTATATTTATTATGATTATATTATACAGTTATTATATTTAAAGTATTTCTATTACTTGCCGGTTTTTTTCATCACACATAATTGCAGTGGATGGTATGTAAATAAAATTAAAATCATTTTTTATGATAATGTCAGGTGCAGGTCCATTGGGTAAACTTGATGCAACATTAAATTCATTTGCATATAGTTTGGCAGCATCTTGACTCATAAGTATGTCTGCAAGTCTTAAATGATATTCAGTTGGATTTTTTGGTATTATCATGAAAGCAGGTCTTGCTATTGCTCCATCTTTTGGCCATATAACTCCAACTTCTCCATTCTTTACTCTTGGATCAAGAAGATGTGCCACCCCAATAGGTACAATACCATTTACTACGGCAGAAACAGTAGGTCTTATTTTACTATCTACTTGTGTATTATCAATTAATGTTGTAAATTTTTCTTCTCCAAGATGATAATAAAGTGCAATAGTTCCCCATGAACCAATACATCCCTTTGTAGGAAGTGCAATACCTTGTTCAAATTCTGCAAGGTAAGACCATGTATTTGGAACATTTTCTCTATTAATTTGTTCTGGATTATAAATTATGACAAATGCATCAACCCATACCAAATGAAGTTTACCAGTTGGGTCGGCAAGTTCTGAAAACTCTTCTCGTACTATATATCGTTCTGGAAGTGCTTCTACAAAAGGTCTTGCGTCCTCGAATAATCTATGCACATCAATATGTCCATGTGTAAAAAGTGTGCCTCTCTCAATACTTCCTCTATTAATTGCTAATTCGAGATAAGTTCTAAGTTCTCCTGCACAACTACCACGAACTGAAAGTTCATTGTTTGATGCTTCTTCTATGAAAGATAACATCTCTGCTCTTGAATCTCCTCTTCTTGTTATATGAATATGCCCTGCTTCAATAGCTGTTTCTTCTTCTGCAATACATCCTGCTGTAAGTGTGATGGATAAGATGATAATTATTGCAAAGATTAGATTTTTCATGGTAATTAATAGATGTGGACTATTTTTTAAAGTATGTGTGTAAAAATAAAAAGATAGTTTGCACCTTTATAAAGATGCAAACTATTTGTGTTGTGTAGTTTTTTTAATCTTTTAAATTATTGTTTATGATGCAAATCCTTTGAGTCGCACATAGTCGATGAATGCTTGCTCCATTGGAGCTGGATTGCCTTGTGTGATGAAATACATTGGTCGTATTGTACCCAGTTTGACGATATTTACACTAGTATGAACTTCTTGCACACCCCATTTATTGAGTTGTGCATCCCATGTAGCTTGAAATTGTGGGTGGTTATTGTCATTTAGAATATCAGAGATAGCTTCGTCAGCAATACGAAGTATAGGCATATTATTCTTATTTACTGGAAGGGATATATTGGCAATTAATGTGGAGGCATTTGTATGCCCTTCACGTATTGCAGCTAAATTAAATTGGGTATGATGGGTTTTATTAAGTAAAGGTCCTGCTATTTTAGATCTTGCAACACTACCTGTAACTCCTATATCTGCAATTCCCATTGAAATAGCATTATATGCCTGAGGACTTTTTATTACATGGTGGCGTAATCCAATTCCTGGATTTGCTTCTACGAAATCTTTCATAACAGGTCCAAGATATACCCATCCACCTTTGCCTGTTGCAAGTTCAATCATAGCTCTTGATGCATCTCCTACTTGATTTGCATCTGCTTGTTCTCCTACATCTTCCCCAATAACTCCCATCATTACACCAATTGTAGCTGCTCCTACAACTGCTACTACAACAAGGATAAGTGATGCTACTACTGGTGATACTGCGCGTGTGTCTTTTACGATACTATTATATATTGCTTTTAGGTTCATATATTATTTTGCTCCTATATTTTATTTTATTTTAAATTTTGTTTGTAAGTCTAACTTTACTCAATTTAAATTTAATCTGCCATTTACACTTTAAAAGGTTATATTAGATTAACTAAACTAAAAACTTGCAATAAATATAAATACTATTACACACATAATATAAATATATGAGTACCAATCTATATAGTAAATCGTGCATTGAGTTACAAGGGATTGTCTGCTCTATATATTATCACTGAATATAATTAATAAATTCAATATTATGCATTTAGTTTTTCTTACATCAAGCATAAGTAATCTATTCATAAGATATGCTTGTTTTAGCATATCTAAATGATTTAGACCACTTTAAAACTTTATAATACGATTAATATTATATATAGTTTTCGTCATACATTTTTTTACAAAATTACATTCATTGCAATCGTTTTTACTATATTTTTTAGGATTTATTTCTATTTTCCTAATAAATTATGTGCAATATTTCAAAAAAAATTTAAAAATGCATTATTTTTTATCAAATTTTAAATCGTTATGTTAAACAATTATTTTAAAAAAATATCCATTAATTGATAATGTTAGGTTTTTATTTATGCCACATAACTTTTTTACAAGTTACAATCTATTAATATCAAATAATTTTTATAGTAGTAACTGATGTTACGCTACTTAAATCTTCGAAGTTCAGCAAAACTTTAGCTTAAAAGCATAGCAATAAAGTTTATACACTAAATCGAAATGATTTAAATTATATCCCAATTTAAGTTTTTCAAGTCGAAAAATTAGAAATTTCTCTTAGTATATATTTTTATAGATTACATTCTATTGGAAAAAATATGTTCTAAATAATTTATGATAGCTTGTTCAGAATGATATGTGTGATAAAGAATCTCTTTGATAGCTCATTTGGGATAAATGATTGTTATTTGATAGTTTTTTTAGAACAAATGAGTATTATCTTGAATTGTACCATCAATACTGATTGCTCTATTTTCGGATTTAATAAAATGAATTGTAGATTTATACCCATAAATATAATTGTATGAAATTAAAATCAGAATTTATCGAATAACGCTCATTTGTTCCAAATGAGCTATCAAAGATTTTCTTTAACTCATTCTGAAAGAATGAGTGTTTACGCACATTCGTTCCGAAT
>JAAXQB010000309.1 GCA_012329085.1 Methanosarcinales archaeon
AAGTGATGATTACAGATAAATCTGGTAAATTATGTGCCACAGGTCAATTATTGCTTGCACCAATGGAAATTATTGAACTTGAACAAGGGGTTGCTGTTGATGTGAGGTGTGGGATTGATTCGTAAAAAATAATATGATTTGAGATGGATTATATCAATTTTAATTATATCTAACCTATAAAGTTATATACAATAAAAAAATTGTGTGCATTTAACTTATTAAAATCAATACAAATGAAATGTTTAATTATAAAAGTTTGTGCATATAATTACAAATTCAAATGCGGGATAACGCTTATTCGTTCGAAAACAAAATTTCTCCAAAGGAGAAATTTTTAGAAGGAAATTCTCTTTGAGAATTTCCTGAATCAAAGATTTTCTCATACGCTCATTCGTTTCGAATGAGCTTTCCGAATGAGCTTTCCGAATGTGCTTTCTGAACGAGCTCTCAAAGAGAACGAGTGTTAAGTATATAATTTTATAAATTATATACGGCAAGGAATTGATATTATATGGATTTTAAGAAGAATTTATCTAAAAATAAAAAACATCGAATTTTGTTGTTCATTTAATTTAGCATCAAATCGAAAGTTAAATACAAGGTATTTACATAAGTTAAAATCTATGCCTTAAATGAAAAAAGCTATACTTTATGCACAATAAAAAAATTTTTAAAATACACACATCTTTAAAATCATATATGCATATAAAAATTTTAATTATTTTGTTATGAGTATGCATTTATTGAAATAAATAGGTAAATTTATATTTAGTATATGCTTATAATGTAGTTAAAATATATTTCTTACAACAATTTAATTAAACAATGTATTTTAATAAAAAATTTTAAGTAACAAGAAAATAATATTTTACCTCTGTGTATAATACGAATGGCATTCATTCTCTTCAAGAGCACATTCTCTTTCAGAAGTTCATTCTCTACGGGAATGAGCGTTAATGTGCTCTCAAAGAGAACGAGTGTTTATTATTATACTAAGAAAAAATTTTAATAGTTTGTTCATAGTGAACGAGCGTTTGCTTGTTTAGAATGAACGAGCGTTTGCTTATTCGGAAAGCACATTCGGAACGAATGTGCTTTATTATGCGAGCTATAAAAAAATATTATAATCAATTCATAAAAGGAGTTAAAAATACATGTCAAATCAACCAATAATAGTATTAAATGAAGGAAGTCAAAGAGTAAAAAATAAAGAAGCACAAAGCAATAATATATTAGCAGCAAAAGCTGTCGCTGAAGCTGTACGAACAACACTTGGTCCAAAAGGAATGGATAAAATGCTTATCGATTCTATGGGTGATATTGTAATTACAAATGATGGTGCAACAATATTAAAAGAAATGGATATCGAACATCCTGCTGCAAAAATAATTGTAGAAGTTTCAAAAACACAAGATGAAGAAGTTGGAGATGGAACTACAACTGCTGCCATTCTTGCAGGAGAATTATTAAAGAATGCAGAAACATTGATTGATATAGGAGTCCATCCAACAGTCGTTGCTGCAGGATATTATGATGCTGCAGAAAAATCTATTGAAATCTTAAATAATCTTGCATTTGAAGTTACAACCGATGATGTTGAAAAACTTAAATGTATTGCAGAAACAGCAATTACAGGAAAAGGAATTGAATCTTATAAATCTGTATTATCTGAACTTGCAGTAAATGCAGTACGAACTATTGCAGAAAAAACCAATTCTGGATTAGTTGTGAATATAGATGATATTAAAATTGAAAAAATTCCAGGTGGAAGCATTCAAGATTCAGAACTTGTTTATGGAGTGACTGTTGATAAAGAACGAGCGCATACTAATATGCCAAAAAGAGTTGAAAATGCAAAAATATTACTATTGAGTATTCCTCTTGAAATTAAAAAGACAGAAGTAACTTCCGAAATTAAAATCACAACACCCGACCAAATAAGTGCATTCTTAGATCAAGAAGAAGGCATGTTAAAAAGCATGGTAGATAAAGTTATAAAAAGTGGTGCAAATACTGTATTTTGTCAAAAAGGCATGGATGATATGGTGGAATATTATCTTGCAAAAGAAAATATATTTGCAGTTAGCAGAGTGAAAAAGAGTGACCTTGAAAAATTAACAGATTCAACAAATGCAAACATTATACAAAATCTCGATGAAATAACTGAATCAGATATTGGCAGTGCAGGTCTTATTGAAGAGAAAAATTTAAGTGGGAAAGAAATAATTTTCGTCACAGAATGTGCAACAAAATCATCTGTTTCAATAATTTTAAAAGGTGGTACAGAGCATGTAGTAGATAGTGCAAAACTTGCACTTGATGATGCACTTCGCGTAATTGGTGTGACACTTGAAGATGGGAAAGTAGTTGTAGGTGGCGGCTCAACAGAAATAGAGCTTGCACTTAGACTTCGTGAGTTTGCAACAACGGTGAGTGGAAGAAAACAACTTGCAATCAATAAATTTTCAGAAGCAATTGAGATTGTTCCAAAAACATTAGCAGAAAATTCAGGTCTTGATTCAATCGATACTTTAGTAGAACTTAGATCAAATCATGAAACTGGCAATAAAAATATGGGGCTTAATGTTTTTACAAGTGATGTTGTAGATATGTTAGAATTAAATGTAATTGAACCACTTCGTATAAAAACACAAGCAATTAATACAGGTTCAGAAGCTGCGATTATGATTCTTAAAATCGATGATGTTGTTGCATCAAAAGGTGGCCCGTCCGGGGGTGGTATGCCGCCAATGGAGATGTAGTTTCGATAGTGTGACAACAATTTATTTTTTTTATAGCTCGTTCGTTCGAAAACCTTCGGTTTTCTCATACGCACATTCGTTCGAAAATCAGAGATTTTCTCATACGCTCATTCGTTCGAAAATCAGAGATTTTCTCATACGCTCATTCGTTCCGAATGAGCTTTCCGAATGTGCTTTCCGAATGTGCTTTCCGAACGAGCTATAAAAAACAAGATGCAATTATGAAATATGAAAAATAAGTATTTAAAATATTAATAAAATTGTTTTAAATTATAGAAATGGTTTAGTATATCTCGTAAAACACATTCCAAAAATATCTCCGCTGATTTAGCGGAGATTGTATTTTTTTTAAAATTGACTAAATTTACATTATGAAAAGTTAATTTTTTTCAATTACACAATTTTATAAATCATATATGATGTCATTATCTTTCGAAAACACATTATTCATAGGGGAATATGTGTTTAATATGCTAATAAAAAATAATTTTGTTTTTTTGTATATCATTGAAAGTTGGCTATTATTGATAGATGGTGAGCATGAATTTTTAACAATCAGTAATCTATTTTAAAAAATCTCAAAAAATATTTAAATAATCGCAGGTGATTTAAATAAATCCTATGGCACTTCATAAAATAAGTTATGGCATGTATGTTATCACTTCAAAATTAGATGGAAAATTAAATGGTCAAATAGCGAATGTTGTATTTCAAATCACAGCAGAACCTCCAACAATAGCAATAAGCATAAATAAACAAAATTTAACTTGTGAATTTATTCAAAAAAGCAAAAGCTTTGGAGTTTCAGTTTTATCAAAAGATACACCTTTAAAATTTATAGGACATTTTGGATTTAGATCGGGAAGGACATGTGATAAATTTATAGATGTGGATTATAAAATTGAAAAGAATGGAGTTCTAATACTACAAGATTGCATTGTCGCATATTTAGAAGCAGAAGTCATAAATACAATTGATGCAGGGACTCATATTATATTTATAGGTAAAATAATCATCAATGAAATTATCAATGATAAAGAACCCATGACTTATGAATATTATCACGAAGTTAAACGGGGAACAACGCATAAAAATGCTCCAACTTATATTAAAGATGACGCGATGTAAAAATAGAATGATTTGATAAAATTTCATAAATATTAGAATTGATATTGAACACAAATTGTATTGATTGGGTAATTTTAGAATAAAAATAGAATGTAAATTATTATATTAATTATCATATCTATTTTTTGATGAAATATGAAATATAAGTGTAAATTAAAGAAAAAATAAATAAAACTATGCCTTTTTTATATAATCAAAACATCAATATTCTATTATGAAAATAGCAATATTGGGTGGAACAGGACATATAGGGGAAGGTTTTGCACTTAGATGGGCAAAAAATAATGAGATTTTTATAGGTTCTAGGAGTGCAGATAAAGCAAAATCTGCAGCAAAATCATATTTGTCAATAATAGAACAAGCTGGAGTTGATATGGCAAATGTGTCTATTACAGGACATTCAAACATAGATGCTGCAGAAATGGCAGAATTAATTGTCCTATCTGTCGAATATAAACATGTCAAATCTTTACTTGAATCAATATATGGTTTAATTGAAAATAAAATAATTGTATCTCCAATTGTTCCAATGAAAAAAGTGAATGGATATTTTGAATATACGCCCCCAATTGAAGGATCTGCGGCAATTGCCATTAAAAATGCAGTTCCAAAATCTACAAAAGTTGTAGCCACATATCAAAATATTCCCGCTCATAAATTAAAAGATGTTGGATTTGATATCAAACATGATGCAGTTATTTGTAGTGATGACGAATATGCAAAAAAAATTCTTTTTGATTTAACTTATGAGATTAATGGAATGCGTCCATTAGATGGCGGCCCACTTGCCACATCAAATATTGTAGAATCTATAACGCCTTTAATATTAAATCTTACAAAATTAAACAATCTTAAAAATATTGGAGTGAATTTTTTATAAGTTTTTTATGACATATCCATCACATCTTTTTATATGCTGCATCAATAGTATAGCTTTTTATAGTATCATGCTATTATTATGTTGATATCATAGAATGTTAATTCACGCATCGATGGTCTAGTGGTATGACTAAGGCCTTCCAAGCCTTAAGCTCGGGTTCAAATCCCGGTCGATGCATATTATTTTTACACGCATAAGTGGATATGGTTTTTTTATAGCTCGTGATTGAACGAACGAGCGTTAGTATATAATTTGTAATATTGTATACTGAGTGAAATTTTTAAATTTCTCGAATATTGTCTAAACGAGATAACACTCATTCAGAACGAAAAATAAAGATTTTCTTAAACTCATCATGAAAAGTTTGAGTGTTTACACTAATTCGTTCCAAATGAGTTTTTCAAATGAGCAAACGCTTGTTCATTCTGAACAAGTTGTCGAATAACGCGCATTCGTTCGAAAATTAAAGATTTTCTTAAACTCATTCTGAAAGAATGAGTGATTACGCTCATTCGTCCCGAATGAGCTTTCCGAATGAGCTATCAAAGATTTTCTCCATCGTTCATTCGTTCCGAATGAACAAACGCTTATTCATTCTGAACAAGCTATTGAAAATTTCTTTAAACATCATTCTCTTTGAGAGTTCGTTTAAGAACATTCTGAATGTTAAGTATATAATTTTATAAGTTATATACAATTAAAAAAACGATATTTATTTTAATTATTTATTTTAATTGATATGTATCAGGATTAAGCAGATAATTATATTTGGTATTATCGCTTATTCATTATGAATAAATTATTAAAACTTATAATTTCATAATTCATATAAATTTTATTCATAATGCGGGGGTTGCCCAGCCTGGCCAAAGGCGCAGGGCTTAGGACCCTGTCTTGTAGAAGTTCGTGGGTTCGAATCCCACTCCCCGCATTAAATATACTTTTTTTATAATTATCCATAAAATATATCTATGATTGGCACTAAATAAATCTTATATATCTATGACTGGAAATACATTTGGACATACTTTTAAAATAACTACTTGGGGGGAATCCCATGGAACTGCTGTTGGTGTTGTTGTTGAAGGTGTGCCAGCAGGACTTGAACTTATGGAATTTCACATTCAAAAAGAATTGGATAGACGAAAACCTGGACAAAGTAAAGTATCGACAAAAAGAAAAGAAGCTGATAAAGTGGAAATTCTCTCTGGCACTTTTAATGGAAAGACAACAGGAACTCCAATTTCTATGATTGTTCATAATAAAGATGCAGATTCAAGGGCTTATGAAGATATTAAAGATTTACCAAGACCTGGGCATGCAGATTACACTTACTTTATGAAGTATGGCATAAGAGATTATAGAGGTGGGGGAAGATCGTCTGCAAGAGAAACTATTGGAAGGGTTGCAGGTGGTGCTATTGCAAAGATATTACTTAACAAGATTGGGGTGAAAATAGTTGCACATGTTGTTCAACTTGGGAATCATAAATCTAAACAAATGGATTTTAATGAAATAATTGAAAATGTGGAAAAAACACCTATGCGATGTGCCGATCTTGATGTAGCAATAAAAATGGAAAACGAAGTAGAATCTATGCGAAAACAAGGAGATAGCATAGGCGGTATCATAGAAGTTATTGCATTAAATGTGCCAGTAGGTCTTGGAGAACCCGTATTTGATAAATTAGATGCAGACATTGCAAAAGCTATTATGAGTATTGGTGCTGTAAAAGGCATTGAGTTTGGAGTTGGTTTTAAGTGTGCAGATATGAAAGGTAGTGAGATGAATGATAATTTCATTTTAAAAGATGGGGAGATTGTAATGGAAACTAATAATGCAGGCGGAATACTTGGGGGAATTTCATCAGGAATGCCAATTGTTTGCCGTGTTGCAATTAAGCCAACTCCTTCAATTTCAAAATCTCAAAAAACAGTCGATTTGCTAACTTTAAAAGAAACTGAAATCTCAATAAAAGGACGACATGATCCCACTATTCCGCCGCGTGCAGTTCCTGTTATAGAAGCTATGGTTGCCATTGTTATTATGGATTTTATAATTAGAAATGGGAATCGAGATAACGTTCATTTGTCTCAAATGAGCTATTGAAAATTTCACTCAGTACATAACTTTATAAGTTAATATACTACGATAAATTAAAAATTTCTTGCATTCGCAAATAATTTTTTTATTTCATCTTGTTACCGGAGTCTAATTCTATGGCTTTATTATAACATTCAATGGCTTTGGAGTGTTTTTTTAAATTATGAAGTGTCAATCCTTTAATATTCCAAACATCAGTATAATCTGGCTTTAATTTTAATGTCTTATCAAAGCATTCGATAGCTTCAGAATGTTTACCTAATTTACTAAATGCAACTCCTTTATCAATCCAATCATAAGCATCATTTTCTTTTACATTCATCTATTTATACCTAATTAAATTATTATAATTTTTAAATTATATGTGATTTATAATATTATTATACTAAACACGCATATCATTCTTATATGCGTTAGGCAACTCACAGACAATAATTTACCAATAAATACTACAAATTTTGCACATCAAGTTCAAACCAAAAAGATAAATATGTTCAAATGAGTATAACTTATCTAAAAGTAAAAGAGCAGTATGAAAATAAACGAAATCTCAGAA
>JAAXQB010000222.1 GCA_012329085.1 Methanosarcinales archaeon
TACATATTAATAAAAAATACACATTTTCAATTTTTTTTATTCAATCGTTTATCTACCAAAGATAAAAGATCTTCTGAATTTACGATTGTATTAAATTCTTCAATCTCAATAAAAACAGTATTTTCGATAGATTTGTATTTGCTATGCCCTTTTATTATAAAAATAGATTGAGTTTTTGTAACATCTGATATGCTGCTCATGATGTGCGCCCGTTTAATCATTGTAATATTATATTCACTTATACCAATAAGCAATATTGCTGGGTCTTTTTTTGAAGTTTGTTGAGATACCACAGCTTTAAATGGTGTTTGATAAGTTGCAAGCACATCATATCCAAATCCATGTATTAATTGTAAAATATCTTCTTTATAGAAGGGGCGATTTGATTTAAATTTCTTGTGTGTAGATTTGTGTTCATCAAACGATTTAAAAATATCTATTGATTTTGCAAGTGCAGCATCAAGAAATTCTTCAAGTTTTAATACAACATCGATTGATGCCATCATTTCACCTTCTTCATATTTACTTATTGCGCGCCTTGAAACTCCTATGCTAAGTGCAAGAGCACCGAGTGAAAGTGATTTCTTAATTCTTGCATTTTTAAGTGTATATCCTTCTATGGAAACATATAAACCGCCTGGTAATGCAGCTATCAAAGGAGGAACATTTTCAATTAGATAAGTAAATAAAGTTTCAACATTTATTGATGGTATGTCATGTCGCATATAAACTACTCCTTCTTCAAGAAAGCGATTTCTTGCTTTTGCACCAACTACAATTGCCGATCCATGCAAATGGTCTGATAAATATTTAATTTCATTGGCACTATTTTTATCCAATCCATCGATATTATACAATACTTTACAAAATATTAATCTATCATCTTGTCTTGCAGCAATATCAAAACTTCTAGGTCGAGTATTACATTGCATTGATACAACATATTCAGCACGTTTCAATACTTCGATTATTTGATGCATCAATTGTTCTTTTGTCACATACAATTATTCATTTTTAAAATATATATAAGTTACCCATAAAGTTTAAATACTTTTTATTATTGCATATAACTTATAAAGTTATATGCTAAACATTCATTCATTTTGATATGCGTTAGAGAAATTTTCAATTTTTTATTTTCAGATTTGTTAACTTTATAAGTTTTTAAATTTCATCAATAATTAGATGCATATAACCATATTTATTATATGTAACACCTTATTAATATACTGTAGCAAGAAAATACATATGTTAATATATCAAGATCAAAGAAATGGAATATGGAAAATTATACAACACATTTCATAAATCGAATATAAGGAAATTATGTGCCCATTATTTATAGTAGTTTCCCCAAAAAATTGTATAAAGCAATTACTATCAAATATTTTACGAAAAAATAAGTATTTACAAATTATATATTACAATCGTTTGTTTCAAACGAAAAAATCTTTAATAGCTCATTCAGAATGATATGTGCGTTATTTGATACATCAGAAAAAAAAATAAAAGTTTTAATAAAACTTAAATATAACTTATAGGCATAATTAATAAAATTATTCTCTTAACATTAAACGAGAAAATAAAATTTTATATGAGCACATAATATGAAAATCAAAGATTTTCTGGAATACACACTACTTTGAAGAGCTCATTCGGAACGAACGAGCGTTTAGATATATTCTAAAAGAATGAGTGTTTACACATTTTCTTTCAAAAAACATGTATTTACAAATTATGTGTAATAAAAAAAATTATAAATGAATTCAAAAATTAAAAAATTCTTAATTAAAAAAAGCCATGAACTAATTTCAATACTTATTGCAATAACTTTATGGGAATATATTGCAATATATATAGTAAAAAATGAAATGTTCCTTCCACCATTCTCAACAATACTTTTAGCTTTTTTTGATGTGGTAAATACAGGAATTGTATTTATTGATATAAAAATTAGTTTAATGCATTTCTTACTTGGGTTAGTTTCAGCTATATTAATTGGAGTTCCAATTGGGCTTGTTGTTGGATGGTTTGACATTGCTAATGCGTTTCTTAATCCCCTTATTCAAATAATTCGACCGATTCCTCCACTTGCATGGATTCCTTTTGCACTTCTTTGGTTTGGATTAACACCTCTTGCAGCAGGTTTTATAGTATTCATAGGGGCAATATTTCCAATTATTATTAATACATATTCAGGAGTTAAATCGGTACCTATTGTGTATATTGAAGCTGCAAAAATTCTTGAATGCAGAAGTAATTTAAAATTGATATGGAATATAGTGCTTCCATCTGCATTACCTTCCATTGCATCAGGAATACGAATTGCAATGGGTGTTGGGTGGATGTGTATTGTTGCAGCAGAAATGTTTGGAGTTAGCACACATGGGCTTGGGGAAAAAATACATTGGCACGGATTTCTTTTTAGAATGGATTATACATTCATGTATATGTTAGTATTGGGATTTGTTGGGCTTTTCATTGACTGGGCATTTAAATATTTCATTGATAACTATTTCTTAAAATGGCAAAAAGGAGTTGTCGCATAAATGGGAATTTTATCTTTATCTAATATATCTCAAGTTTTTAAATCAGACAATGGAGATACAATCACAGCCCTTAAAGATATAAATCTTGATATAAAAGAAGGTGAATTTGTTTGTATCATAGGTCCATCTGGATGTGGCAAAACTACACTTCTTAGACTTATTGCAGGTATATCAAAACCAGCTTCTGGAAATATTATACTTGATGGTAAAAATATAATAGGTCCAAACCCAATGTGCGGCATGGTATTTCAAGAATTTTCACTTTTTCCATGGAATACAGCTTTAAAGAATGTAGAGTTTGGACTTAAAATGCAAGGGGTTAAAACTAAAAAAAGAAAAGAAATTGCGAAAGAATTTTTAGATCTTGTAGATTTAAACGATTTTGGGAATAGATACCCTCATGAATTATCAGGTGGTATGAAACAAAGAGTTGCAATCGCAAGAGCTCTTGCACAAAATCCAGTTTTATTATTAATGGATGAGCCGTTTGCATCAGTTGATGCACAGACAAGAAATATGCTTCAAAAAGCATTGCTTGAAATTTGGAAAAAAACAAAAAAAACAATTATTTTTGTGACGCATAGTGTGGATGAAGCAATATACCTTTCAGATAGAATTGTAATATTGTCAAAAAGACCGGGCAGAATTTCTGAAATTAAGCAAGTTGAAATAAAAAGACCAAGAAATAGAACAAGTGGCGAAGTGAATAAACTTAGAGAGTATTTGCTTATGAAAATTGAACACAATAAGTAATTTATGCATTTTAAGAATATTGGTTTAGTATTAAATTCATAGATAAAGTTAAGTTTGGCATGAGCATGCGCATATGTTTTTTGAAAAAATTATAGTTATTTAGCAACTATTTAAAACAATCTTTATTTATTTACTTAACTTATTATATAATGTTACGCAAGAAGGGCACAGTTCCATAATTCAGTTATATAGTAAAAAAAAGTAATAAAATTAATACATTGAATATATACTTATATATACCATAAAGTACTTATAGTATATGTGAAATTTATGGTAACAATAAATACTACTTTTGATAATTATTTCGATATCCCAATTCTTAATGCCATTTTTGGTAACACATTCAAAATGAATGTGTGATAATTTGGTAATAAATATGAATATACTGAAAATAAGATTTTTCATAAGAAAACTCCACCTAAATGTCCCATATGCGGCTGTTCAATGGTTCATAATGGCTATAACAGTTACACCAAAAAGGGAATGGGGCATATTAAAATAGGAAAATATATTTGCAAACCATGTGGCTGTTCAACAGAAGAAGA
>JAAXQB010000207.1 GCA_012329085.1 Methanosarcinales archaeon
ATTTTTTTCAAGCAGTTTCAAATTCAAGTTGGGCGAATTTTGGATATTTAGTAGTATTTGAATATAGTGATAATTTATCTGACGAAATGGAAAGATTGAATCAATCGTTTGGAATAGGAATTATAAAATTAAATTCAAATCCATTTCAGAGCAAAGTATTGTTTGCAGCGAAATATAAAGAATTGGATTTTAAAACAATTGATAAAATATGTAATATGAATAATGACTTTAATCAATTTATTGAAAAAATAGAAAAGCTATTGACATCAGAAGAAAGACATTATACAAATACAGAAAACGAATTAATTGAATTTTGTGATGAATATTTTGAAAATGATGCAGCAATTAAAAAATATTGTGAAGAAAAAAATATACCATTTGAATAATTAAAATAGATGCTACAACAATAATATAAATATATATTTTAATATATTCATAATTAAAAATGATTGTTTTAGTTTTTAAAAAGATGGATTTTTAAAATAAATGAAATCAGTATAAATATGAACTACGAAATCGTTTTACTGTAAAAAAATAGGAGTTTTTGGTTCTTATGTTAAGGTTCTTATGTTAAGATGGAAGAAACCGAAAAAAGCGACATAGATATTTATGCAGATTTTTATTTAGAAGAACTTGAGTTTGATAAATATCTTGAATTGATTGAATATCTTGAGCATTTGTTTGGAAAAAATAGACCTTATCACCCAAGATGGTGTTGAAACAATACGAATTCCTTATATAATGCAAAATATAAAGAAGAGTGTTATCTATGCATAGAGGGGATAAAGAATTTTCGCTTGATATAATAGAAGCGTATAATCGAATACAGAAGTATATAAATGGAATAAAATATGATGATTTTCAAAAAATTGAAAATTTCCTTCAATATATAACTTTACAAATTGTATGCAGTTGAAAAAGAGAAATAAAAAGTTATAATATATACATATATACCATAAAAAAATTTAATAATAAAAAAATCCATGCAAAAAAACATTCCACGAGTGCTAATATCCGCAGATCGTTCTTCTTCTGGAAAAACTGTAATCACAATGGGCATTCTTTCTGCATTAGTAAAAAAAGGCTTAAAAGTCCAATCTTTTAAAGTTGGATTGGATTATATAGATCCAAGCTACCACTCTAAAATCACAGAAAGACATTCTAAAAATCTTGATGGATATCTTATGGATGAAGACGAGGTACTAACTATATTTAGCCATGCATGTGATGGCGTTGATTTAGCAATTATAGAAGGAGTTCGCGGACTTTATGAAGGTTTTGAAAGTTTAAAAGATACAGGAAGCACGGCACAGATTGCCAAAATACTTAAATGTCCGGTAATTCTTGTTGTAGATGCAAAAAGTATTACACGGTCTGCATCTGCACTTGTTATGGGATATAAAACATTTGACCCAGAAGTTGATATACAAGGTGTGATATTAAATAATATTGGTAGTGAGAGACACGCAAAGAAAGCAAAAGAAGCTATTGAGCATTATACTGATATTAAAGTTATAGGAACAATTCCAAGAAATTCTTACATGAAGATGCCTATGCGACACCTTGGGCTTGTTCCTTCTATTGAAAATGAATCAATCAATTCAGAATTTAAAACAAATATTAAACCTTTATGCAAATTTGTATCTGACGCAGTTGATATAAAAAAAGTGCTTGAAATTTCAAAAATAGGAAAAGCACGCATTTTTCCAAAAAATACAATCTATCCAAACCAAAAGAAATTAAAGGTGACAATTGGGGTTGCATTAGATGAAGCATTTAATTTTTATTACCAAGACAATATAGAACTTCTTAAATTGCATGGTGCAGAAATTAAATATTTTAGTCCAATTCATGATGCAAAGATTCCAAAAGTAGATGCATTATATATTGGTGGTGGTTTTCCTGAATTTTTTGCAAAAGAGCTTGAAGCAAATAAATCAATTCGTCAAGATATTAAAAAAAAATCTAAGGCTGGACTTCCAATTTATGCAGAATGTGGGGGACTTATGTATTTAATAAAAAAACTTACCAATGGCGATGATACTTATGATATGGTTGGAGTGCTTCCCGGAATTGCATTTTTTAGAGATAAAAGAATTGTAAGTTATACGATAGGAAGTTTTATAAAGGATAGTATTATTGGAAGTGTAAAAAATAACGATACATTTAAAGGACATGAATTTCACGCATTTGAAATAAAAGACATTCCAAATGATGCAAAATTTTCAATTAAACTTTCACGAGGAATTGGTATAAAAGATGGATTTGATGGACTTACTGTCAATAATACAATTGGATTATATACGCATTTGCATGCTGTATCATATAAACCGTTTGCAAAATATTTTGTAGAATCGTCTTTAAAATATAATAAAAAATCTGCGTGAATCCTGTAGATATAAAATTTAAAAAACAAACGATAAGTTATAACTATGTATGCGGAAGATAAAAAAAAAATCTGCGAATATAAGATTTAAAAACAAACGATAAGTTATAATATATATGCAGAAAGATAAAAATAAAAATAATTATTAATTAAAGGTATTAAAATTTGATAACAACACTTGTTGATGATAAAGTTTATGCAAAAATCCAAGCAATAAATGAATTGTATAATACAGGATATTATGGAAAACCAATAGAAAAAAAATCTAAATTGGAATTAACACTTATTGAGGCAGCATATCTTTTATATCGAAATAAAATAGATATTGAACTTGATAATAAACAACTTTCATTTAAGGAATTTTTTATAATAGCATCAACACGAATGAAATATTTTGAACTTAAATATATTGTATATAGAGATTTAAGAGAGCGAGGTTTTTTTGTTCAGCCAAGCGTTACAGGATTTAGATTGTATCCACGAGGGTCGCACCCCGGAAAAGGTGCAGCAAATCGATTTATAGAGGTGCATACAGAACGAATTGGTTTGCCACTCAAAAGTTTATTAAAATCTATCATAGTTGCAAAGAATGTTAGAAAAGAAATGATTCTTGCAATTGTTGATGAAGAAAGTGATATAACTTACTATGATGCTAAAATGGCACGATTGAAAGAAGGAGGGCGAAAATTTCCAAATATCAATGCAAATGCATCTTTATTGGAAGACCGAGTAATTGTATGGGATTCTGAATTAAAGGATGCATTGCATGAATATTTTTATGGAAAACCACTTGATGAAGAAAGATTGCAATTATCTTTGATAGAATCTGGGTATCTTCTTGAACAAGGAGTTATTAATATTCAAAGTGATAATGGCGACAAAAAAATGGATTTTAATGAGTTTGCAAAAAAATCTTCTGAAATTGAACCTGAATTTTTTAGAAAATATGCCGTATATAAAGATTTAAGAAATAAAGGGTGTGTTCCAAAAACAGGTTTTAAATTTGGAACTCATTTTAGGGTGTATGGTCAAATAGATTCCGTCTCTCAAATTCCACATTCTGAATACCTCATCCATGCAATTCCATCTGATTTTATTTTTGCTCTTCCTGTTATGTCAAGGGCAATTAGATTAGCAGGAAGTGTAAGAAAGCGAATGATTTTTGCAATTCCTTTAGATGAAAAAATTGAATATATTGACATAGGTCGTATAAAAATGTGATTTTTATGCATGAAATTATAGCAGTTGATATATCAGGGAGGCATAAAATTAATGGAGAATATTTTATGGTTGTAGCCGCAGTTTCTGCATTTATATCTGCAAATAATATAGAAAAAATTAATGAAATCAAAATAAAAACATTTAAAAAAATTCATGCACCTGAACTTACTGATGTGGTTAAAATGGTTGAAGATACAGCTAATGAACTTCAATCTAATGGAATTATTATAACTGAAAAAGGAGATATGTATAATAAGCCTGAAAAAATTCCATCAAGTATGCTCTCTCGTGCATTTAAATATCAAGAATCGATAGGCGAAAGAAATGCAATTGAACTTGCACACCATGTTTCATTTAGTGCAAGAAATCTTTTGTTGAAAGAACTTGGGATGAAAGAGCAAGTTAAATAAAAAAAACAATGTATCAATAGATACAACGAGAAAAAACAAATTGGAAAATTGGACTTAAGATAAACGCAAATTGTTAGGATTTTAAAAGCACATTCGGAAAGCACATTCGGAAAGCACATTCGGAAAGCACATTCGGAAAGCACATTCGGAAAGCACATTCGGAAAGCACATTCGGAAAGCACATTCGGAA
>JAAXQB010000363.1 GCA_012329085.1 Methanosarcinales archaeon
CCTTCTCTTTCTAAATATGCTACATATTTTTTTGAAATTAACCCTTTTGAACAGATTAATACAATTGGTTTATCTTTTGGAAATGAATTCTTTTGCTTTAATAACTCTTCAAACATAAATGAATTAATATTCATTGAACCTGGAATTGATGAATAATTAAATGAATAATTAGATCTAATATCTATTAATAATGCATTTTTTGGGATATCCTCATATTTAATCTCAGAAGACATCATCATTTCATCATGATCAACATCTAAAATAAATCTATTTGATTCTTCCTTATTACTAAATAAATCCTTTGCATATCTTTGAAGATATGTCATATAACTCTCAACTCTATCACATACAATAAATACGACAGAAATTTCTTCTTTAAAATCTTGCTTTGATAAATAATCAATCATAGTTGAATAATTAAGTCCTGAAGCAGGTCCACAAGGAATTCCATATTTTCTATTTAATTCAATCATTCCTTGAATTGTTCCTTTCATAGTTCCTTTAATTACTTCATCATAATTTTTTTCATTATAAAATCCTGTTTCAAATAGTTCATTTTCTGATCTTCCACCTGGAACATATCCTCCTTCTTCACAATAAATTCCAATATTATTTGTATTAAACTCATTCTTTAATATATTTCCAATTCCAAGTGATGATCCACAAGTTCCCATATAACTAAAAAAATAATCAACATTATTCAAATCTTTTACAATTTCTTTACCTGATTGTTCATGAGCCTCAATATTTTTTTTATTAAAAAATTGATCAGTATGAAAATATGAATCTGGAGATGATGCAATTGTTTTCTCAATTGTTTTAATAGTGTTATTTGGATCATTTGGATCAGGACATTCTGAATGTCCTGGTAGTTCTTGTAATTCAGTTTCTAATAATTGTAAAATTTGTCTAATTTCTGGATCTTTAAATGTGTTTGAAACATTTTTAAATTTTAAATTTTCAGAAGATGTTAAATATGCTAATGCTTTTGCCGTATTTCCTGTTGAAGATTCTATAACTGTTTTTCCTTTAGCTTTATCAATATCTAACATATTTAATGCAATTCTATCTTTTAATGAACCATAAGGATTAAATAATTCTAATTTAGCATAAATTTTAACATTTTTAATCCCATGAACTTTACTATCTAATTCTAATAATGGCGTATTCCCAATTAATTCTTTAATATGTTTAACTATCATTTTTATTTATTCTCTTCTACTAATTTTTTATTTTCATATACTAAATATTGAGCTGTTTCAAATAATTGTGGATTACAATTTTCATAACTCATTGCATACGAACCCGTATTTATAAAAACAATCAAATCGTTTTTATTTAAGTTTTTAGGAATTGGAATTTTTCGATTCATTAAAAAATCATCTTCCCTACACAATGAACCAACTATATAAGCTGTATTCTCAAATTTTAAATCTAATACTTCACCTGAATTATTATCATTAAAAGATATAATTAAAGGATTTGATATATGTGAAAACATTGAAGCTGAAATATTAAATTTATGTCCATTTACAACTACTAATTCATTTTCTTGATAAAATTCCTTTTTACCTTGAACAGTAAAAATTGAAATTCCACAATTTGTTGATAGGGAATATCCTGGTTCAATAATTAATGAAATATTATTTTCCTCAAGTAAGTCTTTAAATGTTAATGAGTCAATACAAATAGTTTCATATAATTCTTGAATTTCTTTAAATAATGAATTTTTAATACCTCTTGCAAGAATTGTGTTAACTCCTTTAACTGTTTTTGATTCTTCATCAAATTCTAACCCATATAAATCATCATTTAGAAATAATGAGTTTTTACCTTCTCTCATTAAAGAAATATTTTCTTTAATGAATTCTTCAAATTCAATATTACTATTCAAAATTTCTTCATTAAATGAACCACCTAGATCAATTATTGAAACTGGATGATTATAAGATCTAATTAAGGTAAATAAATCAAAAATATGATTAAAAAATAAAGCTCTATCTTCTGGAGAAAAACCATCTGAGTGAAAATGAATTCCTTTAATACTAATTTTAGAATTCGATTTTTTTATCATTTCTAAACATTTTATTATTTGAGAAGATTTAATTCCAAATCTTGAACGTTTAATACTAATTTCTTTATTGAAAACTTTTAAGTCATTAACTCTAATTAAAATATTACACTTTGAATTCATAGAAATAATATTTTCTAGTTCATAGATTGAATCAATACTAATAATAGTTGCAAATTTTACGGCTTCTTTTAAATAATTTGATGATTTTGGACCTCCTGCTAATATTTCTTCACAACCTAATTCTTTTGCTAATTTTAACTCATTAAGTGTTGAAACATCTAAAAAACAACCTAATTCTACTGCTTTTTTTATCAATGATTTTGAATATGTTGATTTCATTGCAAGAAAGATTTTATCTTCTTCTCTCATTACTGATTTAATTTCTTTAATTTTTCTCTCAATTACTTCTGGAAATATAATATGATTTGCATTAGTAATTTGTTTAAATTTAGAAAAATTAAAATTTTTAAAAAAATTTTGAATTTCAGGTTCCACTTTTGGTGATAGTTTAATGTCCATTTTTAATATTAGTTATTAATTTGTTTTTCATATGTAAATGATTTAATGTCTAAATCTGCAATATCTCTTCCATAATAATCATTATACCAATCTTTTGCAATTTTTGTGTGTAATTCAATTAGTTTTTTTTTATATTCATCCCAATTTTTATTATAATTTTCATTAATATATATAGAAATCGAATTTAATTCTTCATTTAATTCTTTTGTAATTTCTAAAAGACTAATTTTCTCACTTTTTTCAATTTTTCTAAATAAATTTGAAAAGGGAATGTAAAAAAAGTCATTAATTTGATTTTTCAATTGCTCTTCAATAAATTTAGAATCAGTTTCATCAATGATTTTATTTCCAACAATACACATTTTTGTATTTGAATAGTTTTCATCTTTAAATTTTGAGAAGAAATCTTTAAACACTTGAACTGATTTTAAAGTTGGTTCAACTACAAAAAATAAATAATCATAACTCATAAATAATGATGTACCTAATATGTCAACTCCAGCTGTTGAATCAATAAATGTAATATCATCTTTTCTATCTAAATAATGATGTAGAAATAACTCTAATGAACCCAATTTTGAATGATAACAATTACTTCCGACATCTTCTTTAGAATATGTTCCAACTTTTGTAAAAAAAATATTATCTTTTTTAACACAAAATTCATTCAAAA
>JAAXQB010000113.1 GCA_012329085.1 Methanosarcinales archaeon
GAGGTGGCATAAAATCTTGCTCGTTTAAAATATTTTTTTGTTTAAAAACATAAAGATTATTCAATTCAATAGTAAAGTTTTCCAACTGTTTTTTGCCTATAGCAATTGGCTTTGAAAACTCATAGGCAATACTTCCTCTAATGTTATTTGAAGGGAAATTGATTAATGGAAGATTGTTGCTTAAATCACTCGCCTTTATAAAACTATAATCTAATTTAGCTTGTAGTGATTTGTTTATTTGATATTTTCCTGAAATGTCAATTCCGTATATTTCAGCATTAGTCTGTTCATGTTTAAAAACAGGAAAAGCACCTCTTATTGTTAGTCTAATTTCATCTTGTGGATTAAGATAAATAAAATCATTGATATTTTGATAGTAAATCAATGATTCAAAAGAAAATTTATCACTTATATTAGCATTAAATCTAAATGTTGTTTTTAAAGATTTTTCGGTTTGCAAGGCTATATTTCCTTCTTCAATACCGCTTACTCCTTGGTGCAAACCATAGCTATACAATTCATTTATTGCAGGATTTCGGGTGGTATATCCTATATTGTAAGAAAACGAAAAGTTTTTACTAACTGAGTATATCCAACCACCTGAGGCACTAAAATTGTGAAACCTATTATTATATCGCACTAATTTCCTTGGAATAGTAGGGCTTATGGCAACAACGTTTTGTATTACATTATCATATCTTACACCTATTTCAAAAAAGGATTTATTCAGTTTTTTAGAAGTTAATAAATAAACACCTGTTTCATAAGACAAATAATCAGGAATTAAGGGTAATATTCCTGTTTCAGGATTATTCGTATTGTCAGTAATATTGAATTGAAAACCTGATTTTAGTTTTAATTTATTTCCAAATTGTTTTTGGTGTTTTCCTTCAAAGAAATAGGAAAACTGTTGTAAACTAAGGGCAGGAATATCTGTACGTCTGCTTCGTCTAATATCAAATTCTTTTCTATTATTTAACTGACCTGCAATAGTAAAGTCCACCCATTGTGTTTCGTCTATAAAATATTTAGAATGAATTTTTAATAAATGGTGATGTACTCGCTGTTTTGGCGCATCAATGCGGTAACTAGATTTATCTTCCGTAAAAAATGGAACTTCTCGCACTAAGGCTTCTTCTAAATCTGTCAAGTTTCCTATATGAGACCCCCTTAGCACACCTAATTCGGTATTGAATGTACTATAATATAAATTTGTACTAAGTTTTTTAGAAAATAATTTTTCCAATTGTAGTGCAAAATTAGCTTCTTGATTTCCTGTATTTTTTAAATAATAAGTTGCTGTTTTTTTATCGCCAGTTTTTTTTAGAGTTCCATTTATCTTCCAAGCAATTTTAGGGCTGTATTGTTGTAATTGTAGGTTTAATCCATTACCTAAGCCATTTGTCTCAAAGAAATAATTTACACTACCGTGTAAATGAGGTTCTTTTTCTATTTTTTTTGGCTGTACTAAAATTATACTTCCAAGATTTGAACCCATATACTCTAATGCAGATGTTCCTTTAATCACTGTAATTTTATTGGCAACTAAAGGGTCAATTTCTGGACTATGGTCATTTCCCCACTGTTGTCCACTTTGTGAAATACCATTGTTTAAAATAGTTAGCCTATTCCCATAAAGACCGTGTACTACAGGTTTTGATATACCGCTACCATTCTTTATAGTACTTACACCATTAATAGACTCGAGTATATTTGCTAGGTTTTCATTTGCATTGTCGGTGATGTTTTGTTTGCTTATACTTTTACTATTTTGGCTTGTTTTAGGAGTTATTTTTGCAGTAATAATAATACCTTTAAGAGAATTTATTGAATGATCCATTGTTATATTTAAAATAGTATCTGTAGTAATTTGAACAAAAATTTGTTTTGATTCGCAACCAATATGACTTATGGTAATGTGGTACTTTCCTTTGCAAATATTTGACAATTGAAACAAACCTTTACTATCTGTAGATGTTCCAATACTGCTTGTATTGATATGTACATTCGCAAATTCTAAAGGTAAACCTGTGTCAGAATCTTTAATATATCCACTTATAGTAAGTGAACAATTTTGAGAAAATCCAAGCACAGGTAAAAATAGCATGAACAGTATAAGATATACTTTAAAAACAACATCTGTATTGTTGTTTTTATTGAACAGTAACATCAAAGGTTACTTCAATATCCGTTTCTCCACCTGCGTTGGTAATGTCGCCATTTGCTACACCACTTGCCGATTTATTAGGCTCGTGTCTTAAAATAATAGTAATCGTTCCATTTCCAGCATCTGTGGTTGTAACAGTTGATTGAAGTCCAAGAGGATTACCGTCTGCATCTTGGTCAGAATAAGCAATAGTTAAATCAGTAATATTTGTTTGAAAAAAGAATTGATGTTCTTCATCTTCTTCTTGTATTTCTGCTGTAATGTTTCCAGCAGGAGATTCTTGTTCATTTAAAAGAACCAATGCGCCAGTATAGGTTTTATTTGTGTCTAATATTCCTTCTGTTATAATTGGTGCATTACCTCCATCACCATCTAAATCTTGAAAACTAAGCACGATTGCTGTGCCACCACCATTTGGCGTTAAGGTGTATTTTAAGCTTGTTATCACCTCTCCTTCATGAGGTATTATTGGGTCTTTTTCGCAAGAGCTTAATACTAATGCAAGCACTATAGCTGTAATTACTGTCTTTAATTTTGTCATTTTTTTTTTATTTATAAGTTAAAATGTTACACATTTGCAACAATGACGCAAATATAAGTAAAACTTTTTATTAATCGCAACAGTGTTGCAATTAATATTCTTAATACCACAAAAAAAGTAAAAAAACCTTTTTAGAAAGGAAGTGTTGGCAATTTTCGATAATTATAGTAATGCTTTATTTTTTGTTTAACAAAAAAAAAAATGAGAAATTTAATTCTATTATTCTATTACTTATTTAAGAACAAGGAACATCGATTAACGAATAATGAAGTTTTGGTTTTTGCTCTAAAATCTCAATTAGTTAATCCTTGTTCGATATTTTTTTTATTATCTATTATTTATTTCCATATTTTCTTTCAATGTCCAAAAGAAAAAGAATTATCACTTATTAAACCAGTAGATCTAAAACTTAATTTATTGATAATCAGATAAATAAAACAATAGTAAATAGAATGAGATGAGTTTATTCTTGCTCACTAATAAATCT
This sequence comes from Methanosarcinales archaeon, assembly GCA_012329085.1. Next base: position 3,196 of record JAAXQB010000113.1, read on the forward strand.
TTCGGCATCTAAAGCTGCCATGCATCCTGTGCCTGCGGCAGTTACTGCTTGTCTATATATTGAGTCTTGTAGGTCTCCGCAAGCAAAAACTCCTTCAATATTTGTTTTTGTACTTTTTCCTTCAGTTAGCACATAGCCTGCTTCATCAATTTTAATGTACTCTTTAAAAACATCTGAATTTGGTTTATGACCTATTGCAACAAAAAACCCATAAATTGGGATTTCAGTTTTTTCCCCTGTTTTATTGTTAACTACTCTTACTCCTTCTACTTCTTTTTCTCCAAGTACTTCGTCTGTATTAGAGTTCCAATACACTTTAATATTCTTTGCTTTAAAAACTCTTTCTTGCATTATTTTTGAAGCTCTCATTTCATCTCTTCTAACTATCATATGCACAGTAGTACAAAGATTTGCTAGGTACAAAGCTTCTTCGCAAGCAGAATCTCCTGCACCTACAAGTGCTACTTCTCTGTCTCTATAAAAGAATCCATCGCAAGTGGCACAAGCCGAAACACCCATTCCCATAAGTCTTTGTTCAGATTCTAAACCTAAATACTTTGCTGTAGCACCTGTAGATAATATTACTGATTCTGCAAGCATTTCTTTTTCATCATCGATTGTAATTAAAAATGGTCTTTTAGAAAAATCTACTTTAGTTACTAATCCTAAACGAATATCTGTTCCAAATCGTTCTGCTTGTTTTTTTATGTCTTCCATCATTTCAGGACCCATTATTCCTTCTGGATACCCTGGAAAATTTTCTACATCATTTGTTTGCATTAGTTGACCTCCTGGTTCCATTCCCATAATCATTACGGGTTTCATGTTTGCTCTTGCTGCATAAATTGCAGCAGTGTATCCTGCTGGTCCAGATCCTATTATTACTACTTTGTGTTTTTCCATTTTGTTGTTTTTCTTTAAAGATGTGCAAAAGTATAAATCTTTACAGTTGTTTTTTGTATTATAAGTTACAAATGTAGTTTTTCAATGTAAAATAAAATGTAGTTCCTTTAGGTATTTAGCCCATATCTAATTTATTTACTCCTAATAAGATGTACAAAGCCACCACCTCTTTTATTTGGAGGTAATTTTCTTTGTTCTAGAGAGCCATCAAGTTTTCTTACATAATAAAACCCATTATAAAGATAAATTCCATCTTTTAGTTCTTTCCCAGAAATATCCGTTCCGTTCCATAATATTGCTGGATTTTGAGTTTGAAAAACCAAATTTCCCCATCTACCAAAAATTTTCATTTCTACTTTTTCTACAAATCGCCAACCAGGGAATGGTATAAAATAATCATTATCGCCATCGCCATTGGGAGTAAATACATTAGGTAAATTGTATAAAGCACAATTCTCAACACATAATGTATCTGCATCTGTACTTTCATTTCCTGCATTATCAATAGCTGTAATATAATAACAACCTGCTAAACTATTTGTTCTTTGGTGTAAATAAAAAGTATCTAAAGTTTCTCTTTCTATTAGGCTAAAAGAATTTTCTAATGGTGCTTTAAAATATACATTATACGATTCTACATCATTTGCACAATTAAGATCTGTTTTCCAAGACAATCTATTCTGATAGTTGTTTGCTGTCCAAATTTGGTTTGTAACAATTTCACAATCATTAGTTAGCACTAAATTAGGTGCGCACGGAGGCATTGTATCTATGGGGGTTCCACAAGTTTCTTGAGAAAAATTAATTATTGGATTTATTAAACCAGATGAAAAGTATTTTCCTTTACTTCTTATTTTATAACAATAAAGGCTATCGTTTTCCAAGCCTAAATCAATAAATGAGTGTTCTTCTGTTATGTTAATACTATCAAAAACTAAGGTGTTTTCATTATACCTAAAAATGGTGAAAGTATCATTTACCCAAGGTACATTTTCTTGCCAAGACAAAATAAGGCTTTGATCTGAAGACTGTATGCTTAAAAATATCGAAGATGCAATACTTGTTTCTCCCATTGTATCGCCATTAGCTTTAAAAACTACTTTATATGAATATGGATTTTCTACAGTATTTAATAAAGAATCATAAAATAAAGTATCATTAAAACCATGATAAGTACTTGCCGTAAAAGTTTCTATTAAAGAGAAGCTTGTACCATCAAAACCTTCAGATCTATATAGTTCATAAACATAAGGAGCAGTGTCTTGAATTGTATCTAGCAAGTCATCTGCCGCTCTTGGTTTAGACCATTGTATAAAAATAATTCCATCGGTTTGGCTAGTTTCTTCTACTGAAACATTTGTTATTACTGGCAAATCTAAAGGAAGTTCAACACATACTTCATGAGAAGGAATGCTTTCAGAGGTGTTAAATACTGAACCATTTGTAGATTGTGGTGTTGTACCGAAATGAGCAACTATTCTATAAGAATAAATATTTCCTCTATCTACATCTATGTCTAAATATGAATAAGTGCTAATATGGTCTGCTATCATTTCATAATCTGTACCTTCAAGACCTGTTTCACAGCCAAGTCTATCTATGTTTTCACAGCCGTACTTTCTCCATACAGAAAAATATTGAAAATATTGAGAATTAAAGCATTTGTAAGGGTCTGTCCAGTTTAATTGAATATCATTTCCTACAACATTTACATATAAGGAGTCTGGTGGCGGACCAACTACTCTAATAGACCAAGTTTCCAAATCTACTAAAGGAACTGGCGTACCTCCTGATCCTATATGATTATCTGAAGCTTTAAAGACAATTTGATAATCAGTAGGTCGTATGTCATCGCATATTGTTTGCCATTGAAAACTTGCATTTGCTGGGTTTCCGTCTATAGAATTGAAAACTATTCTAGATGGATCTGATTGAATAGGTCCTCCTGCTGCTGTAATAGTAACAATATCTCCAAGATTTGGGTCTGTAGCTACAATATTTATATTTATAGTGTCTCCAGCATAAACACAAGTGTCTTGTATATCAACAATTTGTGGTGGGTCATTATCTTCATCTTCTACTATAATAAGCATGTCTCTATGTACAGAGCCAATAAATAGTCCTTCTCTGTATTCATAAATTCTAATGGCTATATTGTAGTAAGCAGGTATTTGAGGTGTTGCCCAAATAAATTCTCCTGTATAATGGTTAATAGATATATTATTATTAGGCCCTGCGGGAAACTGATCGGGAAATTCATATTGTGGTACTATAGCATTAACATCTTGCATACAAGGCACTAAGTCATAGTACAAACTGTCTCCATCAATATCAAAAGCGTTTGGATTATGATAAAAAGTATCTAAAACATTTGCATAATCTATTGGATTATTCAATAAAATTGGGGAAGAATTTCCTTCAAATAATTCTGGAGGTAAGTATTTTAAAGTGTCTTCTAGATAAAAAGGTACAACATCAGAATTTCCATTTGCTATATTAATAATTCCATTTCTTCTATTGTCTTCTTTTATAGAGATAACATAAAATGGTAAAGCGCCAGGGTAAGTATGGGCCACTGACTCATAAATACATTTTTTTATTTCTGTTCCAGGTATTAATTCTCCAGAAGGTGCGCCAGAACTTCCTATTGGACCATTTACTCTTGGCACGGCTTCAATGGTTCCATCTCCCCAGTTTAGATAAACGGTGTCTTGAGCAGATGTGGCCGCTCCTCCACCATCATTGTCTAAATATGCTGTAATTGTTGCTCTATAAGTAAGAGGTCCAAGATATTCATAAGTTATTTCGCCTGCCATAAAATGGGTTGCGAATGTTGTTTTTAAACTCATTAAAAACAAAAAAATGAAAAATATCTTTATATACTTGGATAACATTGAAAACAAAGATAGTCTTTTTTAAATTTAATCTAATAAAGTACCAAAAATTCTATCCCAAAATTTATTTGAAATACCAAAAGCTAAATCAGGTTCTTTATAATGATGTTTCATATGATACTCTTTTAAGTCTTTATAATATGGGTTATTAATTTGCATATGATGTTGAGAATAGTGAACCATATCATAATACAAATACCCAGTAACAACACCTGCAAAAATAGCTGGAACAAGATATGTTGCGCCAAAGATAGAAGTAAGTCCATATAAAATAGAATACGTAATTACTGCTAGGATTAAACTTACAGAAGGTGGCATAACAAGTCTTTTAGAGTCTTGAGGATAATCGTGATGTATTCCATGTACTAAAAACAAAATTCTTTCTTGTTGTTTGGTTTTTGCTTCAAAGTGAAAAGCCCACCTGTGAAGAGAATACTCCATAAATGTCCAAATAAAAACTCCTAACACAAAATATAGAACAAATTTTAAAATAGAAATATTTGGAGTTGCTATAGCCACATAGCTAAAATAAGCAATCATTGGTACATATATTATAGGTACAACCCACCAAGAAACTCTAGAAAGAAAATCTAAAATTGGATTGTCAAATATTCTAGGAGATACATCTTCTATGCTTTCAAATAATTTTCCCTTATGTGCCATTGTTTTTAATTTCTTGCAAATATAGAAATTATTGTCTTTTCATAAATATGATTTAGATTATAAAAGCACAAAAAAAGGAGTTTTTATTTTGTGTTGCTTAAATTTGATATTTATTTACCCCCCCAATAAGGGAATGTAACCAAAAAAGAAAAACACAAAAAAGGCTACAACACCCATAAATAAAGGAATTTGCCCCAAAAAAGGTAAAAAACAAAAACAAAAAGGAATGTTCCTTTTTTGGAATTGTTTAACATTTTCCTTTACAATCACATTATTATTAGATTGAAAACTTTGACATATCATCGATATGTA
>JAAXQB010000065.1 GCA_012329085.1 Methanosarcinales archaeon
ATTAAAGTATCACCATGTGCAATATCAAATTTTTCATAATTAATATCATGTAAAAACATATTTATACGACAAAGATTGTAAGTGGTTAAATTAATTTCTTGACCAAAAAAACCTTGTCGCACATTGTCTTTTCCAAGAACTTTGGCAAATTTAAGAAGCAATGAACCAGAACCACAAGCAGGGTCATATACCTTATTTACTTCTTTTTTACCAATAGTTGTAATCTCAGCCAAAAGTTCGCTCACTTCTTGAGGTGTATAAAATTCCCCTCCTGATTTACCAGCACTGCTGGCATACATTGCCATTAAATATTCATAAGCATCTCCGAAAGCATCAATTGTGTGGTCTGCGTAATTTCCTAATTTAAGGCTACCAATAGACTCTAAAAGTTCAACAAGTTTTTTATTTCTTTTTTCAACTGTATTTCCTAATTTGTTTGAATTTACATCAAGGTCATCAAACAAACCTTTTAAATCATCTTCACTTCCAGTTCCTTTGGCAGAATGTTCAATATTTTTGAAAATTGTTGCTAAAGTTTCATTTAAATTAGGATTATTACGAGCATTTTTTGTAACATTTATAAATAATTCACTCGGTAAAATATAAAATCCTTTTTCTTTAACAGTATCTCCTCGACCAAACTCTGCATCTTCATCAGAAAGAAGAGTATAATCAAAATCTTTATTACCTGCACGATGTTCTTCATCATTAAGATATTTTGTTAAATTCTCACTAATAAAACGATAAAAAAGCATACCTAAAACATATTGTTTAAAATCCCAACCATCTATACTTCCTCTTAGATTATTAGCAATTTGCCAAACTACACGATGTAATTCTTCCCTCTCTTGTTCTTTTGTAACCATAGTATTAATTAAGATTACCACTAATATATAAGTTTTCCCTTTTTAAATAAATTGTTTTCGCAACGAAATGGAGAAAATATAACATTGCATCTCCTTTTATTTTAGAAAAAACCAAATTTATTCCTTTTAGAAAGCCCATCATTATTTTACCTTTTAGAAAAATATTTTTTTAAATTGTGCATAATTCATATATTTACTACGACCTTTTTCCTATTAGTTTTCATCAAACTTATCTCTTTTAATATTCTACCTACATATAATAGTGAAACCGCCTCATCAGTTTGCTTTTCGTAGCTTATTTGAAAAGATTATTTGGAACAAATGAGCATTATCCCGATTTTTAAAATCTATAAAAATAATGATTATTTGATTTTATTATTGCAAAATTATTTAAACTATGTATATAAATATATACAACATCGTTATTGCAATAGTGTCTTTTTCTAATATTCTGTTAGAAATAATATGTAAAAATACAATAATATATGCTCCATACTATGCTATTATTTTACTATTCTTTAAGCTCCATTAATATTTTTTTATTGCATATAATTTATAAAATTATATGCTCAAAGAAATTTCTAATTTCTTGGATGATGGTTTAAGAGGTGGTGCCTCATCTTTGATAACTTCCCATACAATTTCCAAATCAACTCCATGATATTCATGAATCAATTTGTCTCTCATACCAGCAATATATTTCCATGGTATATCAGAATACTTAGTTCTTATTTCATATGGTATATTTTTTACAGCTTCACCCATTACTTCTAAGCTTCTAATTACGGCATTTATAGTTTTTCTATCGTTTATAAATTCCTCAAAATCTATACCTTCTGTAAATTCCTCAATTTCTTGTATAGATATCAAAACATCCTGTATGTAATCTTTGAATGTTCTTTTCATATAATTTCAACTTCCTCTAAAATATATTTGCCTATATGTGGTTTTAGTGCTTTTTTTGATACTAAATCAACCTTAATTCCTATCAATCCACTCAAATATTCTTCCAATATAAGAAATTTGAAAAATCCTATTGGTTTCTCGAATTCGACCAAGATATCGATATCACTTTTCTTTTTAGCTTCCCCTCTTAAATAAGAACCAAATATGCCAATATTTTTAATGTTATATTTTTCTTTTAATTCTATTTTGTGTTTTTTTAAAATTTCCTTTATTTCATCAAATTGTTTCATTTTTATCCACCTATTATTTGCCTATTGATTTCATTATCATTATTGCAAAATTATTTAAACTATGTATATAAATATATTATAACTAATGCAATATATAAAATTTTAGTTTTATTATATTTTTTAGCATATTTAACATAAATAATTTATTAAATTTTTCTCCAACTAATTTTAAAAATTTCCTATCTTATCACAGATTTTACAGCCTTAACAATCTCTTCTCGCTTCAAATCATCCAATTTAAAATAAACTCCATCTAATAAATCACATATCACCTTTGCAAGCTTCAATTTAATAAATCCAATTTCTGTATCTATAACAATGAATTTAATTCCTTCAACACTTACTTTTCTTGCAATTTGCTTAACTTCAACAATAGGATCATTATCTTCAATAGTAACATTTCCTCTACCATCCGAAATTAACACAATAATTGGAATCATATCAGGATTTTTTAATTGTAATGCTTTTATATACTCTGCACTTCTCAATAATGCAAGAGAAAGAGGCGTTTTGCCTCCTGTTTTTAAATCTTTTAATATCTTATAACTCAAATCAATACTTCTTGTAGGTGGCAATATAATCTCCACAGATTCATCTCTAAATGCCATCATTCCAATAGTATCTCGCTTTTGATAAGCATCTTGCAATAATGATACAATCGCACCTTTTGTTTCAATCATTCTTTTTTGTGCACCCATGGAACCACTTGCATCTACAAGAAATAGAATGGTATTTCCAATTCGTTTTTCTCGCACTTTTTCCCTTATATCCCCTCTATAAATTGAAATTGAAAGCCCTTTATCTTTTTTATCATTCTCTCGCATCTTTTGGAATGGCGCAGCTGCCCGTATAGTTGCATCTAATGCAATATCAGTCACTTGTCCTTTTGGCATTTTATATCGCACATACCTACCTTTTTTTGTATGAGTTTTAGTTTTACTTCGCCTCCCATGCCCCTTACTTCGTGCTGTATGGTCTGCTTTTGATTGGACAAGTTCTTTTATAGTAAAAATATCTCCTATTTCATGAGTTTCATCTTCTTTTTGGGTATTTGAACCATGTTCATTATCTAAATCATCAGAATCGTCCCTTTCTGCATCATGATCTTCTTCATCTTTGGATTCATCTTTAAGATCTGGACTTGCATCCATTTCCTTTTGCTCTGTTTCATCATCTAAATTATCTCCATCGCCTCTATTCTCTTGTGGTTGTTCTTTATCATCCTGATTATCGCCATTCTCATTTTCTCTATCATTTTCTTTTTCTTGTTTTTGATTTGTCCTTGGAATTTCAGTGGCACGGTGCGATAATGCAAGATTTGAAACAGCTTTTATATCTTCTATTGTCACCACATCTCGCAAATTTAATGCTGCATTAGCAACACTCCCAAAACACAATGCTAAATCTCCTCTATGCCCTTTTGTATTTATTTTAAGATTTAAATCCGAAATCATAAAAAGTAAATGTTCTGGGATTTTAATTGAGTGTATTTTTTTTTTTGCATTATTAATTTTTATATCAAGTCCTAATTCATCTTCCTCATGCTTTTTAAAAAATAAATTTGGTGATTCTTCAAATTCAATTCGTCTTTTTATTATTTCTTTTCTTGTTTCTATATCAATCGAACCCTTTATCGATACAAAAAATCCAAACCTATCAAGTATTTGAGGTTTAAGGTCTCCTTCTTCTGGATTCATAGTTCCAATTAAAATAAAATTAGATGGGTGAGAATATGAAATTCCATCTCGCTCAACTATATTTACACCTGATTCTGCAACATCAAGAATTATATTTATAATAGAATTCGATAATAAATTCACTTCATCAATATACAATATATTTCCATCTGCTTTTTTTAAAATACCTGAATCAAATGATTTTTTTCCACTTTTAAGTGCTGATTCTATATCTATTGTTCCAATTACTTGCTCTTCTGTTGCATTAAGAGGGAGTGTGATAACTTTTATATCTGGGCATAACTGTTCAATGGATCGCACTATTGTAGATTTTGCAGTTCCCTTTTCCCCAGATAATAATACACCTCCAATTTTTGGATTTATAAGATTTAAAATCAATGCAAGTTTTAATTCATCTTGATCTACAATTGCACTAAATGGATAATATCGTTGCATTTTTTTATTTCCACTTTTTTAATCTCTCTAAATCTAATAAAGACTCTTCAAAAGGTTTTCGCCTCATTCTGTGTGGCAATACAAATTCAGCCGCTTCAAGAATGTCCTCTTTTGTGACTTTATGCCTATGATGATATGCAGCTATTGTTTTTGCAGTTTTTATCATAGATATGTCTGCTCGATGCCCATCAACCCCCATATCTATTGCAATTTCTGCGATAAGTTCTATTAATTCATCTGGCATGATTATACTGATAAGAATTTCAATTGCTTTATTTATATCTTCTGATAATTGTTTTTGTTGAGTTTCATATTTTTCAGAGAAATTTATTGGATTTTCTTCATACTCTATTCTTCTTTTTATAATTTCAACTCTTCTTTTTTTATCTTTTTCCCCTACAATATCAGTCACAAGCCCAAACCTATCTAACAATTGAGGTCGCAAATCCCCTTCTTCTGGATTCATAGTTCCAACAAGTATAAAATTTGCAGGATGCGAATATGAAACTCCTTCCCTCTCCACTGTATTTACACCCATTGCAGCCGCATCTAATAAAATATCTACAATATGGTCTTCAAGAAGATTTACTTCATCCACATATAATATATTTCCATTCGCATTTGCAAAAATGCCCGGTTCAAATCTTTTTTCTCCTGTTTTGATTGTGTGTTCAATATCGAGTGTTCCCACTACTTTATCCTCAGTTGCACTTATAGGTAAATTAATCACATGCATTTTTCGTTTTTCAGTATCTAATTTCCCATTAATCTGTTTTTCAGAACATTCATCACACAATCCACTACCATAGTTTATATTGCATTGGAATGCACAATCCATTGCAACTTCCTTTTCTGGTAATAATTCTACAAGAGACCGCACAGCCGTAGATTTTGCAGTTCCCTTTTCCCCTCTAATTAATACGCCACCAATTTTTGGATTGATGACATTTAATATTAATGCTTTTTTCATATTTTCCTGCCCTACAATGGCAGTAAATGGGTATTGTATTTTTTCTTTTAAAGTATTGTTAGTCATATATTAAATTTCCAAAAATCAAATAGGCTCTATTGGCAATATGGATAAAAATCCACCATCATTTATTACTCTTGCCCTAACTTCATATACTTTTTCAATATTTTTAGCCGTAAGCACAGCTTTTGGAGTTCCAACATCAAATATAATACCTTCATGCATCATTATAATTTTATCTACATATCGTGCAGCAAGATTTAAATCATGCATAATTATAATAACAGAAATATTGCTATTTTTTGCAATATCTTGTATTATTTTCATGACTTCTAATTGATGCTTTATATCAAGGTCTGAAGTAGGCTCATCAAGTAAAAGAATATTAGGTTCTTGTGCCAATGCTCTTGCAATAATAACTCGTTGCTTTTGACCGCCACTTAATTCATTTATATTTTTCATTGCAAATTCTTCGACATTTAATAATTCAAGCATTTTTATTGTTATATCAATATCAATCTCACTACTTTTCCATGAAACATGCGGTCTTCGCCCCATAAGAACTGTTTCAAATACATTTAAAGGAAACATAGCAGAAGTATTTTGTGGAATATATCCAATATTTCGTGCAAGTTTCATCAAATCTATTTTTTTTATATCCTTTTCATCTAACAATACAACTCCTTTATTTGGAGATAAAATTCTATTTATGCATCGTATCAGCGTAGATTTACCTGCACCATTTGGTCCAACAATACCAATAATTTCAGATGGTTTTAGTTCTAATGAAATTCCTTTAAGTATTGGATTGCTATTATATCCAAATTCAATATCTTCAATTTTAAGCATTACCAAAATTCAGTTCTCCTCTTCATCAATAAATATAAGAAAAGTGGTCCGCCTATGAATGATGTTAATACCCCAACAGGTAGTATTATAGGTGCCATAATCGTTCTTGCAATCGTATCTGCGGTAAGCAATACCGTACCCCCTAATAAACCAGAAATAGGTAGCACATATTTATTATCTCCGCCAATCACAATTCGTGTAACATGTGGTGCTACAAGTCCTATAAATCCTATAGTTCCAACAAATGAAATAATTGATGCAGTAAGAAGTGCAGCCACTACCATAACAGATAGTCTAATTCTTTCAACATTTATACCAAGTGATTTTGCAGTTTCATCCCCAGTTCCCAATGCATTTAAATCCCATGCTCTACGAAAGAGATATATAGAACAAACACCAAGCATAATAAACATATAAAAAATATTTTCCCATGAAGCTCTACCAAGGCTTCCAACTCCCCAAAAAACTGCTTCTTTAACTGCTTCTTCGTCTGCGAAAAACATCATAAATGTTGTTGCTGCACTAAATATCGACCCCATTGCAATTCCTGCAAGAATCATTGTTTCTGGTGTTGCTTTTCTTGTTTTTGCAAATGCCATAATAAAAAATGCAGGAATTAGTGAGAATATAAATGCATTTACCACAATTAAATATTCTCCACCAATAACACCTATGCCAAGTATAATTGCAAGGGATGCACCAAATCCTGCACCTGATGAAATTCCAAGAGTAAAAGGGCTTGCAAGCGGATTTCTAAGTATTCCTTGCATTGAAGTGCCAGCAATTGCAAGACCCATCCCTGCAACTATGCCCATTACAATTCTTGGAAGTCTAAGATTCCATACAACAATATTTTCTGTTGTAGAAAGATAAGTTGCAATGAATTCTACCATTCCTTCGCGAAAAATAAACACAATATTTTGAATGATTATTGGAAATGCATTCCAAATTATAGAATATACTTCAATAACTGTAATTGGGTATGACCCAAGTGTTGCAGCAATTCCTGAAACTGATGCTATTATTATAAAACAAAAAATGGAAAAAACTATTTTTCTTTTAATAAATTTTTTATAATCTTTTTTTATATTATGTTTTTTTAAATGTCCATTTTTTAATTTTTTAAGTGATTCATTCATATTTTGACATTAATGTATTATTTATGTGATATTTTTTATGATATATTAGCATATTTTTGAATTGTTTGTATAATGACATTTATAGCATATTAGAGTATTGAGGCACAGTTCCAAAATCTAGTGATTTTCTACTTTTTACGCCAAACATATTCACTTAATCAGTCAAATATTGTTTTCCAATCATTTATACATTTCTAAAATTCAATATTCAGCATTCAAACTACCAAAAATTAATTTTTTCAACATAAAAACAAAAAATTTTGCCGAATTTAATATTTAATTACATAAAAATCGATAGCTTACGCTAAATCCTTCTCAAAAATATCAATCTAAAATATATCAACTAATTGCAAATGGTTTGAATAACTCAAACAATTCCAACAATGTTGGTTTTATACATTCAAACATCCCTGCTCTTTTCATTGAAGCAAGTTTCATCTGATGAAGAATACCATCATCAGTTCTAAATTGTTTTTTTCGGTGTGTTTTGAGACTTGTTGAATAAAGATTCTCAATAGCGTTATTTGTGGCAGGAGCTCCTTCAATATAATGAAACATTGTTAAATTCGTCCAATTCTTTTGAATAACTCGTTCGGAAAGCACATTCGGAAAGCTCGTTCGGAACGAACGAGCGTATGAGAAAATCTCTGATTTTCGAACGAATGTGCGTAATCACCCATTCTTCCAGAATGAGTTTAAGAAAATCTCTGATTTTCGAACGAACGAGTGTTAATTTTCAATCGATATTGTATGTTTTTATTAAATGAATCAATTTTTTCCATCAATCCATTGAAATTTTTTTTCAGCTTTTTCAAGACTGTGTATTTCATAACTCGTTTGGAACAAACGAATGTTTGTTTTCTTTATTTCTTCTACGGACAAGTTCTAATTTGCGTACAAATTTATAGAATTTTTTCTTTGTAATTTTAATCCAAGATTTATACTCATTTTCATCTTGCATCATATAAATTTCCTCTAATTCAAGATTGCAAAGCATTTCAAGTTCTTTCTCGCGATTATAAAAAATATTTAACAATCTATATTTCAACAACTCGTTCGTTCCGAACGAGTTTTAGAAATCGCATTATAAGCAACATGGTTTAATCTAAGCACTTTATATAAATCCTTCATCAAATTGGTAAATAATGTTTTAAGTTCTTCCCAAACACTTCGATCTTCTTCTGTTGAACAGCCACATGGTTTGCAAATATATTTTCCTATTTTAATATGCCCCATTCCCTTTTTGGTGTAACTGTTATAGCCATTATGAACCATTGAACAGCCGCATATGGGA